>DATLGZ010000384.1:0-4170 GCA_035540235.1 Acidimicrobiales bacterium
GGCCACGGTGGTGGGGGGCGCGACCGTGGTCGATACGGCGGCGGCCAGGCGGGTGCCGCTGCACAGACCGGTGGTGAGGCCGCCGTCCTGCCTGGTGGCGTAGACGAGGTAGCGGGCGCCGACCTGGAACTCGAAGCCGCACGCCGCCGAGTTGGGCCCGGTCCTCACGTCCTGGTGGGCGCCGGCCACCGCGCCCTTCGTCACTCCCTCGACCGCGAACGTCCACTCGACGTGCCCGGGGAGGGCAGGTGCCGGGGTCGTCGCCACACCCACCTCCCGGCGGGTCAGGGCCGTGCCGGTGAACACCACGTCCGCCTGGGCCGCCAGCTCTCCCTCGGTGCGCTCCAGGCACGTGCAGGCGGCCGCCGGCCGGGGGCTCACCACGAGCAGCGGGGCCAGGACCGCGGCGACCACCAGAGCCATACCACTTCGCCGCCGTCTGCCGCCCACGGGCACCCCCCTCGTCGCCGGACCTCCGTCGTCGTCCTCCTCAACGTGTCACCTGCGGCTCAGGTTGACCGGCCGGCCCGGGAACTTGGGACGATTGGCCCTGGCGCCGGGCGACGGTGCGGACGACGATGAGGGGTGACGAGGGGAGGAACCATGCTTTTCGCCGACCGGGCCCAGGCCGGCCGCCGGCTGGCCGAGGCGCTCGACCACCTCCGGGGCGAGGACCTCGTCGTCCTCGGCCTCCCGCGTGGGGGGGTGCTCGTCGCCCGCGAGGTGGCGGAGGCCCTGGGGGCGCCCCTCGACGTGGTGGTCGTGCGCAAGCTGGGCGTCCCCTTCCAGCCCGAGCTGGCCATGGGCGCCATCGGCGAGGGGGAAGTCAGGGTGCTCAACGACCGAGTCGTGCGCATGGCCCGCATCACCCCTCAGGAGCTGGCCGGGGTCGAGGCCCGGGAGCGGGTCGAGCTCGAGCGCCGGGCCCGCCGCTTCCGGGGCAATCGCCCGCCGACCCCGCTCGAGGGCCGGACCGCGGTGGTCGTGGACGACGGCATCGCCACCGGGGCGACGGCCCGGGCGGCCTGCCAGGTCGTGCGGGCCCTGGGAGCGCGCCAGGTGGTGCTCGCCGTCCCGGTCGCCCCTCCCGGCTGGGAGGCCCGCATCGACGGCGACGCCGACGAGCTGGTGACGGTGGCTACGCCGAGCCCGTTCTCGGGCATCGGCCAGTTCTACGTCGACTTCTCGCCCACCTCGGACGACGAGGTCGTCCGCTGCCTCCGCGACCAGCCCCGGACGGGCGCCGAGGGAGGCGCGCCCGGGGACGGGGGCGGATCCATGCCAGCGGACGGCGAGGTCGCCGTGGGCCCGCTTCGCCTGCCCGGGCGGCTGACCCTGCCCGACGAGGCGCGGGGCCTGGTCGTGTTCGCCCACGGCAGCGGGAGCAGCCGGCACAGCCCACGCAACCGCTACGTGGCCGCCGTGCTCAACCGCGCCCGGCTGGGAACGCTGCTGTTCGACCTGCTCTCCCGCGAGGAGGAGCTCGACCGGGGCAACGTCTTCGACGTGGACCTGCTGGGCCGGCGGCTCTTCGAGGCCACGGCCTGGGCACGCGGCTCGGTCGGCGCCCAGCTGCCCATCGGCTACTTCGGGGCGAGCACGGGTGCCGCCGCCGCCCTGTGGGCCGCCGCCGAGCCCGGGGCCGACGTCGCCGCCGTGGTGTCTCGCGGTGGCCGGCCCGACCTCGCCGGCCCTCGCCTCGCCGCCGCGCGGGCGCCCACCCTGCTGGTCGTCGGAGGTACCGACCACACCGTGCTGGAGCTGAACCGCCGCGCCCTGGCCCAGCTCCGGTGCCCCCGTGACCTCGTGGTGGTGCCCGGGGCGGGCCACCTGTTCGAGGAGCCCGGCACTCTCGCCACCGCCGCCGGCCTGGCGCGCGACTGGTTCGTCGGGCACTTCGCCTCCTCCCGGGCCGCCGCCTGAGCATGGCGCCGCCGGCGCCGGAAGGAGGGCCGTTCCGGGCCGTCGCCATCGACTTCGACGGCACCCTGGCCGAAGGCGGGCGCCCCACGCCGGCGGTGCTCGACGCCGTTCGGGCCACCCGCGAGGCGGGGCGCAAGGTGGTGCTGGTGACGGGCCGCATCCTCGACGAGCTGCGGGCCGGCTTCCCCGATGTGGACGGCTGCTTCGACGCCATCGTGGCCGAGAACGGCGCGGTGGTGAGCTTCGGGGGCAACGAGCGGCTGCTCGCCGCGCCCGTGGAAGCGGAGCTGGAGGAGGCCCTGGCCCGCCGGGGCCTCCGGTTCCGCCGGGGGCGAGTGCTGATGGCCGACGGCGCCAGCGACGACGAGGTCGTCGTGCGGGAGATCCACCGCCTCGGGCTCGAGTGCCAGGTGATGAGGAACCGCGGCGCGCTGATGATCCTCCCCGCCGGCGTGACGAAGGGCAGTGGCCTCTTCGAGGCGCTGGGCGACCTGGGCGTCTCCCGCCACTCGGCGGTCGGGCTGGGCGACGCCGAGAACGACCACTCCCTGCTCTCCGAGTGCGAGCTGGCGGTGGCGGTCGGCAACGCCGTCAACGCCCTCCAGGCCCACGCCGACCTGGTCCTGGCCGAGCGGGACGGGCAGGCGGTGACGTCGTTCCTCCTCGGGGACGTGATGGCGGGCACAGAGCGCGTACCTCCCCGGCGCCATCGCCTGGTGGCGGGCGTCGACGACCATGGGGCCCCCGTCACGATCCCCGCCTCGCAGGTCAACGTGCTCATCGCGGGCAGCAGCGGGGCCGGCAAGTCGTTCGTGCTCGGCCTGCTAGCCGAGCAGCTGGTGGACCTGGACTACTCGATCCTGGTGATCGACCCCGAGGGCGACCACGCCTCCATCGAGTCGCTCCCCGGGGTCGTGCGGGTGGGAGGCGGCCACCCGCTGCCCCCGCCCGCCGACGTGCTGAGGCTGCTGCGCCACCGCTTCGGGAGCGTCGTCGTCGACATGTCGCTGGTGCCCCACGTGGAGGCCAGCGCCTACCTGGGCGAGCTATGGGACCGTGTCCAGCAGCAGCGGGCGAGCACGGGGGCGCCGCACTGGATACTGATCGACGAGGCGCACCGCCCGCTCGGGCCGTCGGGCGTGAGCGAGCGCTTCCTCGACGGCGGGTGGGGCGTCTGCCTGGCCACGTTCGCCCCGTCCGCCCTGGGCCGCGAGGTGTTCGAGCGCATCGACTACGCCATCGTGCTGGGAGGGGCGGCCGACGGCGCGGGTGTGCGGGGCTGCCCCGGCGCCGACGCCTTCGCTGGCCTGCTCCGCCAGTCCGCGCCGTTGGACAAGGGCAGGGCCAACGTCGCCACCCTCGACGGTGCGCCGGCCAGGACGGTGACGCTGGCCGCCCGCCGCACCGCCCACGTCCGCCACTGGCACAAGTACCGCAGCGCCGCCCTCCCCCCACCGCTGCGGTTCGTGTTCCGCCACAGCGATGGCCAGGCCACGGGCGAGGTGGCCGGCAACGTCGCCGAGTTCCACCACTCCCTCCGCCACGCGCCCCCCGACGTGCTCCGCCACCACTTCGCCCACCACGACCTCTCTCGCTGGCTGCGGGAGGTGCTCAGCGACGACGACCTCGCCGAGCTGGTCGAGGCGGCCGAGAGCGAGCACCGCGACGACGTCGACCAGGGCCGCCACGTCGTGCTCGCCGGGATCGAGCGGCGGTACCTCGGGTGAGCTCCTCGGAGTGCGGATCGTGGTGACCGACAGCACGGGCGCCGCCCCCACGCCTCCTGCTCTTGAGGTCTGCTCCATCGCCCCCCTCCCTGGCCGCCCATCACCGGGCTGCACGGCAACCGCTCCCTCGACGAGCTGCTATCGGCGCCTGACGCGCCGCCGGACGCGCGACGCTTTGGCGATGCGACGGCGTGGCGGCTGGCTGTGGGGTGTGGTGGTGGCGTTGGTAGTGGTGGCCTGCACTGACGACGGGGGGGAGGAGGCGACGCCCACCACCGCACCAGGGCCGGCCACCACCACCGAGCCGCCCGACACCACGGCCGCGGCGGGAGCAGCTACGACGGCCGCCGCCGCCAACGCCCCGGCCACCACGGCCGCCGCGAGCCCGGCCACGACGGCCGCGGCGGGAGCGGGGGCGGCCGCCACCGCCCGCATCGAGCCCAACGCCATCGCCGGCCTTCCGCGGGGTAGCAACAAGTCCGCCGCCTACGAGCGCTTCGGCAACCCCAACGCCTCCGGC
>DATLGZ010000385.1:0-5560 GCA_035540235.1 Acidimicrobiales bacterium
TCGACGAGGGTGGCCGTGGCGCCGGTGCACGGACCGCTGTCGCTGACCACGATCGCCGTCGACCCGATCACCGCCACGCCCAGGTGCCCGCCTCCCCCGCCCAGGTCGTGGCGGCCCACGACCTCGAGGCCGGCGCCCGCGCCGGCGCCGGCGGCCGGGGGCAGCGCCACGACGGCGACGATCAACGCCACGAGCCGCCGCCGCCACGTCCTCACGGGCGCTGAGCGTAGGGCCACACCTGAGGCCCGCAGGCGCCTAGCGGCCGGTGTGGCCGAAGCCGCCGGTGCCCCGCTCGGAGGCGGGCAGCTCGGCCGCCTCCACGAACGCCGCCTCCTCGACACGCTGGATCACCAGCTGGGCGATGCGGTCGCCCCGCCGCACCCGGTACGGCTCGGCCGGATCGGTGTTGTGCAGGAGGCAGCGGATCTCGTCGCGGTAGCCGGCGTCGATGAGCCCGGGGGCGTTGAGCAGGGTTATGCCGTGGCGGAGGGCCAGGCCGCTGCGGGGCAGGACCAGACCGGCGTAGCCGGCGGGTATGGCCACGGCGACACCGGTGGCCACCAGCGCCCGACCGCCGCCGGCGGGCACGATCACGTCGTCGCGGGCCAGCAGGTCGGCGCCGGCGTCGCCGGGGCGGGCGTAGGCGGGAAGAGGCAGGTCGGGGTCCAGCCGGCGGATGAGGACCTCGACCATCGGCGGCGGAGCCTACGATCCCCGGCCGTGCTGGTGTGGCTCGACCTGGAGATGACGGGGCTCGACCCGTCCCGCCACGCCATCGTGGAGATCGCCACCCTCGTCACCGACGACGAGCTGGAGGTCGTGGCCGAGGGGCCCGACCTCGTCGTCCACCAGCCGCCCGAGGCCCTGGCCGGGATGGACCCGGTGGTGCGGGCCATGCACGAGCGCAGCGGCCTGGTGGACGCGGTGGTGGCCTCCACCGTGAGCCTCCAGGAGGCGGGGCGGGCCACCCTCGACTTCGTGCGGGCGCACGTGCCCGAGCCCCGTACCGCCCCGCTGTGCGGCAACTCCATCGGCACCGACCGTCGGTTCCTGGCCGCCTACCTCCCCGAGCTGGAGGACCACCTGCACTACCGGTCGATCGACGTGTCGACCATCAAGGAGCTGGCCCGGCGCTGGTACCCGGCGGCCTACGCCGCCGCCCCTGCGAAGCACGGAGCCCACCGGGCCCTGGGCGACATCCGCGAGAGCGTGGCCGAGCTGCGGTACTACCGCTCCGCCATCTTCTCGCCCGCCTCGGGGGGCACCAGCACCGCCAGCGCCCCCGGCCGCGACACGTAGCGGAGCGGCGGCCGGAGGGTGTGGACCTCGCCGTCGAGGGCCACCTCCACGGTGGCCCGGTCGAGGCCCACCTCGATCTGCCCGGTCACCCGCCGCACCAGCAGCGGCGAGCGGTCGATGCCGCCGGCGACAAGGGCGGCCAGCACCCGGGCCCGGGCCAGGGGCGAGTCGGCCCGGGCCAGGCGGAAGTCCAGCACGTCGTCGTCGAGCGCCTCCCGGCTGTTGAGCCGCAGCAGCCCCCGGCCGTACCGGCCGTTGCCCACGAAGACCATCCACGCCCGGTAGGGCCGGCCGTCGACGCTGACGCGGAACCGCCGCCCGTGGCGCAGCTGCTCCCACACCGCCGCCACGGTGGCGACGCCCTTGGGCCAGCGCCGCTCGTGGGCCTCGCGGGTGACGACGATGCGGGGGTAGATGCCGATGCTGGAGTTGTTGACGAACCGCTGGCCGTTGACCTCGCCCAGGTCCACGCGCCGGACGACGCCCTCGGTGGCGGCTCGCCCCGCGTCCTCCAGGTCCTCGATGCCGACCGCGCGGGCGAAGTGGTTGCGGGTGCCGGCGGGGATGGGCAGCAGCGGCACGCCCGTGCCCGCCAGCACCTGGGCCGCCGCCCGGATGGTGCCGTCGCCCCCGCCGACGGCCACGAAGCGGGCGCCGGCGTCGACCGCGTCCTGGACGCGGGCCGGAAGCTCGGCCGGCTCGCACTCGACGATGTCGTGGCCGGCGAAGTGGAGGGCCACGTCCGGCTCCTCCGTCGGCTCCGGCCCGGCGGCCGGGTTGAGCACGACCACGCCGGGCATCCGGGAACGGTACATGGGCAGGCGGTACGGTCGGCCGGTGGCCCGTGACGGAAGCCGCTGGCCGTACCTCGACCACCCCGGGCCGATTCCCTTCGCCCACCGGGGCGGCGCCGGGGAGCTCCCCGAGAACACCATGGCCGCCTTCCAGCACGCCGTCGACCTCGGCTACCGGTACCTGGAGACCGACGTCCACGTGACCGCCGACGGGGTGGTGGTGGCCTTCCACGACGACGTCCTCGACCGGGTGACCGACCGGGTGGGGCGCATCGCCGACCTCCCGTGGGCGGAGGTGAAGGCGGCCGTCGTCGGAGGCGGCGAGCGCATCCCCCTGCTCGAGGACGTCCTCGGCGCCTGGCCCGAGGTGCGGGTGAACGTCGACCCCAAGCACGACGCGTCGGTGCGCCCGCTGGTCGCCGCCCTGCGCCGGCTGCGGGCCTTCGACCGGGTGTGCGTGGCCGCCTTCTCCGACCGCCGGCTGGCCCTCGTCCGCCGCCTGACCGGCGACCAGGTGTGCACCGCCCTCGGCCCCCGCGACATCGGCCGGCTGCGGGTGGCGGCGTGGGGCGCACGGGTGAGCGGCCCCTTCGCCGGCGCCTGCGTGCAGGTCCCCCTGCGCCACGGTCGGGTGACGCTGGCCGACCGCCGCTTCGTGAACGCCGCCCACCGCCGGGGCCTGCCCGTGCACGTGTGGACGGTGGACGACCCGGCCACCATGGCCTGGCTCCTCGACCTGGGCGTGGACGGGATCATGACCGACCGGCCCCGGGTGCTGAGGGAGGTGCTGGAGGGCCGGGGCCAGTGGGTCGTGTCGTAGGGCGTCGTTACCCTGCCGCCATGGACCTGACGGCGGAGCAGACCGCGGCGGCCGGGCACGAGGGCCCGGCCCTCGTCGTCGCCGGCGGGGCGGGCACGGGCAAGACCACCGCCCTGCTCGCCCGCCACCGGTGGCTGGCCGAGCGCCACCCGCCGGGCCGGGTGCTGGTGGTGTGCCGCCACCGGGCCGCCGCCCAGCGCTTCCTGGCCGCCGCCCTGCCCCACCTGCGGGGCGGCTACGACGCCTCCCCGGTCACCACCGTGCACGGGCTGGCCTACGACCTCCTCCGGCGGTCGGGGGCCACCGTGGCCCTGGCCGGCGACGGCGAGCAGCGGGCGCTGGTCACCCGGCTGCTGGCCCGCGAGCAGCCGGGCCGCTGGCCCACCCTGAGCCCCTTGCTGGGCCGGGCCGGCTTCGCCGGCGAGGTGGTGCGGGCCCTGGCCGTGCTGCGTGAGGTCGGGGTCGAGGCGGCGGCGGCGGCCGGGGGCCCGTGGGCCGAGCTGGCCGCCTTCGCGCCCCGCTACGAGGACGCCCTGGCCGAGGCGGGCGTGGTCGACGGACCAGGCCTGCTGGCCGCCGGCGTGGGGCTGGCGGGCGGGGCCGGGCGCCGGTTCGACCACCTGCTGGTCGACGACGCCTCCTCCCTCGGGCCCCTCGGGCAACGGCTGGTCCAGGAGCTGGCCGGCGCCGGGGTGGGGCTCACCGTCGCCGTCGACCCGTCCGAGGGCCGCTGGCCGGCGGACGAGGGGGGTGCGGCACCGGCGGCCGAGGTGCGCCTCACCCGCCGGTTCCGGGCCCAACCGCCCGGGCGGCTGGTGCTGTGCGCCCACCCGTCGGTGGAGGGCGAGGCGGTGGCCGGCGAGCTGCTGGCGGCGGCCGGCCAGGGGGTCCCGTGGTCGGAGATGGCGGTCGTCGTGAGGGGGCTGGGGCGGCGGGCACGGGCCATCGGGCGGGCCCTGGCCCGCCACGGCATCCCCACCGTGGCGGCGCCCGCCCTCGCCGCCGGCGAGCCCGTGGTCGACGCGGTGGTCGACGTGCTGCGCTGGGTGGCGGGCGCCGACCTCCCCGAGCGGCTCCTGGCGTCGCCGGTGACGGGCCTCACGCCGGCCGAGGCGAGGGCGGTCCGCCTCGACGCCGTCGCCTCCGGCCGCCGCCCCGAGGACGACCCCCGCCTGGCCGGGCTGGTCGCCCTCCGCGACCGACTGCGGGCCCGGCGGGCGGCGGGCGACACCGCCGCCGACCTGGCCTACGAGGTGTGGGCCGCCGCCTTCGCGGGGCGGGAGCCGGCCGGCCTGGGCGCCACCGGCGACCGGGCCCTCGACGCCCTGGTGGCGATGGTCGACGGCCTGCGCGGCTTCGCCGAGCTCCATCCCGGGGCGTCGCTCGACCGGGCCCTCGACGCCCTCGACGCCGGCGAGGCGGCCCCCGCTCCGTGGCGGGTCGCCGCCTCCACCAGCGCCGACGGCGTCACCATCACGTCGATCGGGGCCGCCGCCGGCCTGGAGTGGCGCACCGTGGTGGTGGCGGGCTGCGTCGAGGGGGAGCTTCCCCGCCTGGCCGCCCGCAGCCCGCTGTTCGACCCGGCAGCTCTGGCCCCGGCGGCTCTGGCCCCGGCCGTGCCGGCCGACCGCCTGGCCGAGGAGCGGCGGCTGTTCGCGGTGGCCACCAGCCGGGCCGGCGGCGAGGTGGTGGCGGTGGCCGCCCCCGAGCCGGGTGTGCTGCTGAGCCGCTTCGTCGAGGGCTGGCCGGCGGCCGGGCCGCGCTGGCCCGGCGCGCCCGGCCAGAAGCCGCCCGACCGGGCCGCCACCGCCGGGGCGGTCCCGGTGTGGCCCACGGGCCGGCTCACCCTGTCGGCCACCCAGCTCGCCACCTACGACGACTGCCCGCAGCGCTACGCCTTCCAGTACGCGCTGCGGGCCAGGGACGAGCCCGGGGTCCACGCCGGCCTCGGGAGCCTGGTGCACGAGGTGCTGGCCGCCTTCCTCGACCCGGCCGCCGCCGACCCGCCGCCGCGGACCCTCGAGGGCCTGCGGGCCCTGGCCGACCGGCTCTGGGACGACGGCATCGCCCGCTACCGGCCCCAGGCCGAGCACGCCCGGCGCGACTTCGTGGCCATGCTCGAGTCCTGGTGGGAGACGGAGGGGGAGGCCGAGGGGGCGGCCACCCCCGACGTGGTGGCGGTGGAGCGGCGCTTCGAGATCCCCGTCGGCCCTCATCTGCTCACCGGCTCCATCGACCGCATCGACCGGGTGGAGGGTCCCGGCACCGGGGCGGGGGTGCGAGTCGTCGACTACAAGACGGGCCGCAACGAGCCCCGGCCGGGCGAGGTCGACGACGACCTCCAGCTGGCCGTCTACCACCTGGCCATGGTGCGCGACCCCGAGCTGGCCTCCCTCGGCCCCCCCGTCCAGCTCCAGCTGCACTACCTGCGCAGCACGCGCGCCTACTCGCAGCCTCTCGTCGACGACCACGCCGCCCGCACCGAGGCCAGGGTGCTGGCGGTGGCCGAGCGCATCCTGGCCGAGGAGTTCGAGCCCTCGGTCCACGCCAACTGCCGCACCTGCGCGTTCCACCGCCTGTGCCCGCTGCAGCCCGAGGGCCGCCAGGTGGGAGCCGGGCCGTGACGCCCCCGGCGCCCCCCTTCGCC
>DATLGZ010000386.1:0-8577 GCA_035540235.1 Acidimicrobiales bacterium
GGATCTCCCCCGCCCCCCTGCGCTCGCACTCGAGGGCCCACTCCACCGCGTCCCGACCCACCGGTGTCCGCCCCCCGTGGGTGTGGACCTGGCCGGCCAGGGCGTCGATGGCCACCACCACGCACTGTGCCCCGAACTCCCGGGCCAGCTCGCCGACCAGGTCGGGCCGCTCCACGGCGGCGGTGTTGACCCCGACCTTGTCGGCCCCCGCCCGCAGCAGGCGGCGGGCGTCGTCTACGGAGCGGATGCCGCCCCCCACCGTGAAGGGGATGAAGACCTCCTCGGCGGTGCGGCGGGCGACGTCGACCATGGTGTCGCGGGCGTCGGAGGAGGCGGTGATGTCGAGGAACACCACCTCGTCGGCCCCCTCGGCGTCGTAGCGGGCGGCCAGCTCGACGGGGTCGCCGGCGTCACGCAGGTCGACGAAGTTGACCCCTTTGACCACCCGGCCCCGGTCGACGTCGAGGCAGGGGATCACCCGGACGCTGCGCACGCGGCCACCGCCTCCCGCACCGTGAAGACCCCGTCGTGGAGGGCCTTGCCCACGATCGCCCCCGTCAGCCGGCGGGGCGGCTGGCCGGCGATGAGCGAGGCGAGCGCCTCGATGTCGGCCAGGGCGCCCACTCCTCCCGAGGCGATCACCGGCAGGGCGGTGGCCTCCAGGGCGGCGGCGAAGGTGTCGAGGGCGGGCCCGGCCAGGGTGCCGTCCCGCTCGATCTCGGTGATGACGACGGCGGCCACGCTGGCGTCCTCGTACTCGGCCAGCAGGTCGGCCACCGACCGGCCCGTGCGCTCGATCCAGCCGCGCACCGCCACCTCCCCGGCCCGCGCGTCGATGCCCACGGCCACGGGATGGTGGCTGGCCAGCTCCCGCACCAGCTCGGGCCGCTCGACCGCGGCCGTGCCCAGGACGACCCGGTCGGCCCCCGCCGCCAGCAGGGCCTCGGCCGACGCCTGGTCCCGGACTCCCCCGCTCGCCTGCACGGCCACGCCGAGGGGCCGCACCACCCGGGCGATGGCGGCGATGACGGCCCGGTTGGCGGGCTCGCCGGTGCGGGCGGCGTCGAGGTCGACCACGTGGACCCACCGCACGCCGGCCGCCGCGAACCCGGTCGCCACCGCCACCGGGTCGGTGCCGTAGGCCGACTCGCGCCCGTAGTCGCCCTGGTACAGCCGCACGCAGCGGCCGCCCCTCAGGTCAATCGCCGGGTAGAGATCGAACAAAGTTGGCCAGGATCCGGAGGCCGGCCGCCCCCGACTTCTCGGGGTGGAACTGGGTGGCCCACAGCCGGTGGCGCGCCACCGCCGCCACCACCGCCCCGCCGTAGTCGCAGGTGGCCACCACGTCGGCCGACGGCTCGGGGGCGTAGGAGTGGACGAAGTAGACCCAGGCGGGATCGGGCAGGCCGTCGAACATGGCCGACGGCGACGGCCCGGCCACGTCGAGGCGGTTCCACTGCATCTGCGGACGCTTGACCCCTTCGGGCAGGAGCCGGACCATGCCGGGGAGCACGCCCATGCCCTTCACCTCCGGGTCCTCCTCCGAACCCTCGTAGAGCATCTGCATGCCCACACAGATGCCGAGGAAGGGCTTGCCCCGGGCGATGGCCCCCAGGGCGGCGTTCTCCAGCCCCGAGTCCCGCAGGGCCTGCATGCACCGCCCGAAGGCGCCCACGCCGGGCAGCACCACCGCGCCGGCCTCGTCGACGGCGCAGGGGTCGGCGGTGAGCACCGCGTCCCCGCCCACCCGCTGCAGCGCCTTCTCGGCCGAGCGCAGGTTGCCGATGCCGTAGTCGAGCACCGCTATCGAACCGGTCACCTTTTCGGGGGTCCCCACCCCGGAAACGGTGACCAGTACGCGGGGGGTGTCACAGCGTGCCCTTGGTGGAGGGGACGGCGCCGCCCGCCTGCTCGACCCGCACCGCGTCGCGGAGGGCGCGGGCCACCCCCTTGAACGACGCCTCCAGGATGTGGTGGTTGTTCTTGCCGCTGATCATGCGGAGGTGGAGGGTGATGCCGGCGGACGTGACGAAGGCCCGCCAGAACTCCTCGGCCAGCTGGGGGTCGAAGGGCGGGTTGCCCAGGGCCTCGCCGCCGGGCTCGACCTCGTAGTGGAGGTAGGGGCGGCCGGACAGGTCGAGGGCCACGTTGACCAGGGCCTCGTCGAGGGGCAGGGTGATGGAGGCGAAGCGCCGCACCCCCGCCTTGTCGCCCAGGGCGGCGGCCAGGCACTCGCCCACCACGATGCCCACGTCCTCGACGGTGTGGTGGGCGTCCACGTGGAGGTCGCCCTCGGCCACCAGGTCGAGGTCGAACCCGCCGTGGCGCCCGAGCTGGGCCAGCATGTGGTCGAAGAAGGGCAGGCCGGTGGACACGGTGACCGCGCCCGAGCCGTCGAGGTCGAGGGTGACCTCGATCGTCGTCTCCTTGGTGGCCCGGGAGCGGGTGGCCTGGCGGATGGGGGCGGCTGTGGTCACGGGCAGAGCACCTCCGAGAGGGCGGAGAGGAAGGCGTCGTTCTCGGCGGGCGTGCCCACGGTGACCCGGAGGCAGCCGGCCAGGCGGGGCCTGGACGCGCAGTCGCGGACCAGCACCGACCGCTCGACCAGCCCCTTCCAGACGTCGGCGGCCTCGAGGGGCCGGGGCCGGAACAGCACGAAGTTGGCGCCCGACGGCCACACGTCGACGGGGAGGGCCTGGAGGGCCGCCGACAGCCGCTCCCTCTCGGCCACCACCGCCGCCACCCGGGCCTCCATGTCCTCGGCGTAGCGGAGGGCGACACGGCCGGCGATCTGGGCGGCGGCGTCGAGGTGGTAGGGGAGCAGCACCGACTCGCACGCCTCCACCACCTCGGCGGGGGCGACGAGGTAGCCGAGGCGCAGGGCGGCCAGCGACCAGGTCTTGGAGTAGGTGCGGGTGACGGCCAGGGGCAGTTCGGGCCGCTCGGCCAGCAGCGACAGGGCCGACCAGGGGGCGAACTGGGCGTAGGCCTCGTCGACCACCACCAGCCCGGGGGCCAGCTCCAGCACCGCCTCGACCACCTCCCGGGGCTCGACCAGGCCGGTGGGGTTGTTGGGCGTGCACAGGAACGTGATGGCGGGCCGGGCGGCGTCGAGCACCCTGCGCACCTCGTCGAGGTCGAGGGTGAAGTCGGCGGCCCTCTCCCCGACCACCACGGCCGTGCCCACGATGCGGGCGATGTGGCTGTGGAGGGCGTAGGTGGGCTCGAACACGGCCGCCGACCGCCCCGGCCCGCCGTAGGCCAGGCACAGGGCCTGGAGGACCTCGTTCGACCCCTTGGCCGCCATCACCTGGGCGGGCTCGAACCCGTGGGCGGCGGCCAGGTCGGCCCGCAGCCTGGGCGCCCGGCGGTCGGGGTAGCGGTTGAAGGGCACACCCGCCAGCTCGTCGAGGTAGGCCCGCCGCCAGCTCTCGGGGGGCGGGTAGGGCGACTCGTTGGTGTTGAGCCGCACGTCCACGTCGACCTGGGGCGAGTGGTAGCCCTCGACGAGGGCGAGGTCGTCGCGCCGGGGCGGGACGCGGCTCACCGGCGCGCCTCGCGCAGGCGGACGGCCTGGGCGTGGGCCGCCAGCCCCTCGGCGTCGGCGATGGCCGTCACGTGGGGGCCGACCCGGGCCAGGGCGGCGGCGTCGAGGGCGACGGAGTGGATCGTGCGCAGGAAGTCGTCGACCCGCAGGCCGCTGGAGAAGCGGGCCGACCCGAACGTGGGCAGCACGTGGCTGGGGCCGGCCAGGTAGTCGCCCACCGAGGCGGGCGCCCATGGGCCGCAGAACACCACGCCGGCGTGGCGCACCCGCGCGAGCAGGCTGTCGGCCCCCTCGCACATCAGCTCGAGATGCTCGGGGGCGATGAGGTTGGACACCTCCACGGCCGCCTCGGGCGAGTCCACGACGACCGCATAGCCGCCGCTGCGCAGGGTGGCCTCGATGTCGGCCCGGCGGGGGGCGTCGGCCACCAGCCGCTCCACCGCCGCCGAGACCTGGTCGGCCACCTCCTCCGACCACGTGACGAGCCACGCCAGCCCGTCGGGGCCGTGCTCGGCCTGGACGATCACGTCGATGGCGGCGCAGTCGACGGGCGCGCTGGCGTCGGCCACGACCACCACCTCGGAGGGGCCGGCGAAGCCGGCGGGCACGCCCACGACCCCCTCGCCCAGCACCTCCCGTTTGGCCACCGCCACGTAGATGTTGCCCGGGCCGACGATCACGTCGACGGCGGGCACCGACTCGGTGCCGTAGGCCATGGCTGCGATCGCCTGCGCCCCCCCGATGCGGTACACCTCGTCGACGCCGGCGATGGCGGCCGCCGCCAGGGTGACGCCGGGCACGGTGCCGTCGCTCTGGGGAGGCACGCACAGCGCCACCTCGGGCACGCCCGCCACCCGGGCGGGGATGGCGGTCATGAGCACCGTCGAGGGGTAACGGGCCCGGCCGCCGGGCACGTAGCAGCCGGCCCGGTCGACGGGTCGGCGCATCTCCCGGACCACCACCCCGTCCCGCTCGTAGGGGGTGGCCGTCCACGCCTCGTACTGGTGGCGATGGTAGGCCTCGATGGCGGCCGCCGCCGCCTCCAGCGCCTCCCGCAGCGGGCCCGGAGTGGCGTCCAGGGCCGACCGGACGTCGGCCGCCGGCACCCGCAGGCTGTCCACCGCCACGCCGTCGAACCGCTCGGTGCAGTCCCGCACCGCCTCGTCGCGCCGCGCCCGCACGTCGGCCAGGATCCTGCGCACCGCCTCGACCGGCTCCTCACCGTCCGCCCCCGGGCGCGGCAGGCGGCCCCGCACGTCGGTGCCGCACCCCCGCAGGTCGAGCCTGGTCAACACGAGGTCGATCGTACAAGGGGGTCGCCCGGGCCGATCTGCGATAAACCGGGCGGCGTGGAAGCCAGCCCCCGAGCCGAGCTGTCGTCGATCACCACCGCCCTCGACGACCTGGCCCGGCGGGTGACGGGCATCGCCGAGCGGGCGGCCGGCACCGACCTCGACTGGCTGACCACCGACCTCTACGAGGCGGAGCGGGCGCTGGGCCAGGCCCGGCGGCGGCTGGCCCGGGCCGGCGAGCGGCTGCGGACGAGCGCCGGACGCGACTGACGGCGCCCCGAGGGGCGCCGTCAGCGGGCGGTCCGGGCGGCGGAACCCGAAGACCGCCTCATGGGATCGGGTGGCGGGAACCCGAATCCCTGTTGTTCACAACGTTAGCGGGTCTCGCGATGTTCCACCTGTCGACGAGCGCCCACCGGAAGCCGCGACGAGGGGCAGAATTCACTGAGGATGCACGATTCGCACCGAGGCCTGCGGGCGAGGCAGACCCGGCGGCCGTGGAGGATGAGGCGCAGGCTGAGCGCCCCCCGTTCCCGGGCCGGCACGAGGGCGTTGAGGTCCGCCTCCACCTTGACGGGGTCGTCGGCCGCCGTCAGCCCCAGGCGGCGGGACAGGCGGCCCACGTGGGTGTCCACCGGCAGGCCGGGCAGGCCGAAGCCCACGCTGCGGACCACGTTGGCCGTCTTGCGGCCCACGCCGGGCAGGGTGACCAGCTCGTCCATGGCCGAGGGCACCTCGCCCCCGTAGCGCTCCTCCAGGGCGGTGGCCATGGCGATGAGGCTGCGGGTCTTGGCCCGGAAGAAGCCGGTGGGGAAGACGATCCGCTCGACGGCGGCGGGGTCGGCGGCGGCCAGGTCGGCCGGGGTGGGAAAGGCGGCGAACAGGGCGGGGGTGACGGCGTTGACCCGCTCGTCGGTGGTCTGGGCCGACAGGATGGTGGCGACCAGCAGCTGGAACGGCCCCTCGTGGACCAGGGCGCACAGCTCCCGGGCGTCCCCCGGGTAGGCGTCGGCCAGAAGGGCGAGCGTCTGGCGCGCCCGTCCTCCGGGGGTGCGGGGCCGGGCCATGGCGGGCGGGACACTACCCTCGCCGCCGTGGCCCGCCTGGAGGTCAAGCGGCACATGGGCCGCGCCGAGATCGACGCCGTAACCCAGCTGCTGGAGGTGGCGGCCGCCGTCGACCACCACCACCCCCTTGACGAGCACCGCTGGCTCGACCTGGTCCAGGGCGGCCGGGAGGGGTTCGCCGGGCTGGTGGCGTGGGAGCCCGGCCACGACCACCCGGTGGGTTACGCCCAGCTCAGCCGGGGCCCGGGCCGGGGCCCAGCCGGCTCCTGGGCCCTGGAGTTCGTCGTCGACCCCCACCACCGCGACGCCGACCCGGAGATCGGCCTGCGGCTGGTGGAGGCCGCCCTCGACGTGGTGCGGGAGGAAGGCGGGGGCCACGTCCACATGTGGGTCCCCAAGCCCACGCCCCTGCACGATCGCATCGCCGAGGCCACCGGCCTGCGCCGGGGCCGCCAGCTGCTGCAGCTCCGCCGCCCGCTGCCGGTGGAGGGGGGCGAGGGCCCCGGCCTCGACGTGCGGCCGTTCATACCCGGCTTCGACGACGAGCGCTGGCTGGTCGTCAACAACCGGGCCTTCCGGTGGCACGACGAGCAGGGCGACTGGGACCTCGAGACCCTGAAGGCCCGCCAGGCGCAGGAGTGGTTCGACCCCGCCGGCTTCCTCCTCCACGAGCGCAACGGCCGCCTCGCCGGCTTCTGCTGGACCAAGGTCCACGCCGATCACGACCCGCCCCTGGGGGAGATCTACGTGATCGCCGTCGACCCCGACTTCCAGGGGCTGGGGCTGGGCCGCCGCCTCGTGCTGGCCGGTCTGGACTGGCTGGGGCGCAACCGCATCGAGACCGCCATGCTCTACGTCGACCGCGACAACGCCCCCGCCGTGCGCCTCTACGAAGCCCTGGGCTTCACCCTCGACCACGTCGACCAGGCCTACGTGAGCGACGTGGCGCCCGCCCCCGGGGCCGTTCAGGCCAGTCCCACCCCGACGATCGATCCCAGGGCGTAGGTGATGGCGGCCGGCACCGCCGCCAGGGCGAGCTGGCGGGCGGCCGAGCGGGCCGCCGACCGCCCCGTGAAGCGAGCCAGCGCCACCCCGACGAGCACGGCGGTCACCGCGCCCAGGACGATCGACGCCGCCAGGGCGGCTGTGCCGCCGCCGAAGAACCACGGCGCCAGCGGCACCACGGCGCCGATCGAGAAGGCCGTGAACGACGAGACCGCCGCCCCCAGGGGCGAGCCCAGCTCCTTGGGGTCGATCCCCAGCTCCTCGCGGGCATGGGTCTCGAGGGCCAGCTCGGGATCGCGCATCATCTCGGTGGCCAACCGCTCGGCCGTCTCCGGCTCCACGCCCCGGGCCCGGTAGATCTGCACCAGCTCCCGCCGCTCGTGCTCGGGACGGCGCTTGAGCTCGAGGGCCTCCATCTCCAGCTCCCGCTCCAGCAGCTCGGCCTGGGCCGTCATCGACACCCACTCCCCCGCCGCCATCGACACCGCCCCGCCGATGAGCCCGGCCAGCCCGGCCAGCCGCACCACGCCCGTGCCCGGCGCCGCCCCCGCCACTCCCAGGATCAGGGCCACGTTGGACACCAGCCCGTCGCTGATCCCGAACACCGCCGCCCGGGCCGACCCGCCCTGGATGTTGCGGTGGTGAGGCTCCGGCAGGAACGGCGCCGGCCGCTCTACCTCATCGGACATGAGGCCTCGTCGGACATGCTGGCGCCAACGCTACCCCCGCGGGGGCCGATCCGGCGGTCCGTCTCGTCCCCGTGCCCATTGATCCGTCCGCGGCAACCTCGCGCCCGCAGGCTGCCCCCATCGGCCACAATCGGGCGGTGGCCTCGCCGCTGGACCTGACCCTCGACGACCTCGCCGCCCTCCTCCCGGGCGAGCCGCCCTACCGGGCCCGCCAGCTGTGGCAGGGGCTCCACCAGGGCCGCCGGCCCGAGGAGATCACCGTCCTGCCCGCCGCCCTGCGGGCCCGGCTGGCCGCCGACCTGCCGCCCGGGCTCGCCCTGCTGCGCCGCTCCGAGAGCGACGGTGGGGACACGGTGAAGTGGCTGTGGGGGCTGGCCGACGGGCCCGCGGTCGAGACCGTGCTCATGCGCTACCCCGACCGGGCCACGGCGTGCGTCTCGAGCCAGGCCGGCTGCGCCATGGCCTGCTCGTTCTGCGCCACCGGCCAGGCCGGCTTCACCCGCCACCTGACGGCGGGCGAGATCGTCGAGCAGGTCGTCCGGGCCCGCCAGGACGGCGGAGTGAACAACGTCGTGTTCATGGGGATGGGCGAGCCCCTCGCCAACTACGACGCCACGTGGGCGGCGGTGGAGCGGCTGCACGACCACCTCGGGTTCGGGGCCCGCCACATCACCGTCTCCACGGTGGGGGTGGTGCCCGGCATCCGGCGGCTGGCGGGCGAGCGGCTCCCCGTCAACCTGGCCGTCTCCCTCCACGCCGCCAACGACGAGCTGCGCGACACCCTCGTGCCCCTCAACCGGCGCTACCCGCTGCGGGAGCTGCTGCACGCGTGCGACGCCTACCTCGTCGCCAAGGGCCGGCGGCTGTCGTTCGAGTGGGCCCTGATCGACGGCGTGAACGACCGCCCCTCCGACGCCGCCGAGCTGGCCCAGATGGCCCTCCCCCTCGGCGCCCACGTCAACCTCATCCCCCTGAAC
>DATLGZ010000387.1:0-2895 GCA_035540235.1 Acidimicrobiales bacterium
GGCGGCGACTCGCTCCATTGGTGAACCGCCCGAGGACCGCCCGTTCCAGGGCCACGTCACCCTGGCCCGGGTCGCGGGCCGGGCCCGCGTCGACCTGCGACCGCTGACGGGGACGGCGCTGTCGGCGTCGTGGCCGGTCTACGAGCTCACGCTGGTGTCGAGCCGGCTGGGCCCGTCGGGGCCGCGCTACGAGGTGGTCGGGCGGTTCCCGCTCGGAGGCTGAGCGCCAGCGGCCCGCAGGGCGGCGGCGATGTCGTCGTCCCCGTGCTGGTGGGCGGCCATCAGCGGCGTCCAGCCGCCGTGCTGTTGCGCATTGGGGTCGGCGCCGGCGAGGTGGCCCGGCTGGAGGAGGCGGCAGCGGTGATCGAGCGGGTGGCGCGCACCTGAGCGGGGAGGAGCGCGGAGTTGCTTGATCGAACGAGCGTTCGGAACTACGCTGGCGAAAGTACAGCGGCGTAACTGTCACACCCCCTCCGTAGGGTTCGCATCACCACTCCCCCGAGCGCTCATGCGGTCAACGCACAGAAGGGATCACACCGTGGACCGAGAGAAGGCCCTCGATATGGCGATGAGCCAGATCGACAAGCAGTTCGGCAAGGGGTCGGTCATGCGCATGGGCGAGAAGCCCCAGATGGAGGTGGCCGCCGTGCCCACCGGCGCCCTCGCCCTCGACCTCGCCCTGGGGGTGGGCGGCCTGCCCCGGGGCCGCATCGTGGAGATATTCGGGCCCGAGTCGAGCGGGAAGACGACCCTGGCCATGCACGTCGTGGCCGAGGCGCAGCGCAACGGCGGCATCTGCGCCTACATCGACGCCGAGCACGCCGTCGACCCGGTCTACGCCCGGGCCATCGGGGTCAATGTCGACGAGCTGCTGATCTCCCAGCCCGACACCGGCGAGCAGGCGCTGGAGATCACCGACATGCTCATCCGCTCCGGCGCGCTCGACGTGGTGGTCATCGACTCGGTGGCCGCCCTCACGCCCCGGGCCGAGATCGAGGGGGAGATGGGCGACAGCCACGTCGGCCTCCAGGCCCGGCTGATGTCCCAGGCCCTGCGCAAGCTGGCCGCCACCCTCAGCAAGGCCAACACCATCGCCGTCTTCATCAACCAGCTGCGGGAGAAGATCGGCGTGATGTACGGCTGCTTCTCCTACGACACGAGGGTGACGCTGGCCGACGGCAGTCAAGAGAAGATCGGCAAGATCGTCAACCAGCGGATGCCGGTCGAGGTCCTCTCCTACGACCCCGAAGTGGGCGCGGTGGTGCCCAAGAAGGTCGTCAACTGGTTCGACAACGGCCGCACCGACCGGTTCCTCCAGTTCACCGTGGCCCGGGCCGGCGGCAACGGGCGTTCGCAGTTCGCCTGCACGTCCAACCACAAGATCCGCACGCCCGGCGGCTGGCGCGAGGCGGGGACGCTCTCGGTGGGCGACAGGGTGCTGCAGGCCGTGCCGCATCGGCTGTCGCAGTTCCAGTGGGAGGTCGTGCGAGGTGGCCTGATGGGCGACGGCGCCATCTCCCCGACCCGCTCCGGCGGCGGCGCCCGCTTCCGGTTCGGCCACGGCGCGCAGCAGGCGACCTACGCCGACTGGAAGGCGTCCCTGTTCGCCAACATCGACAAGAGCCGGTCGGTGCGGGAGAGCGACGGGGCGGTGTCCTTCGACCTCACCCCCCTGCCCGAGCTGGCCGAGCTGCGTCGCTCCGTCTGTATGGACGGCAAGAAGGTGGGCGGCAGGAAGGTCTTCGACGACGACTTCCTGAAGCGACTGACGCCGCTCTCACTGGCCATCTGGTACATGGACGAAGGGCACTTCCGCCTCCGGGCCAAGGGACCGCAGGAGCGCAGCCGTGAGGGAAGTGGCCGCTCCGAGGTCTGCGTCGAGGCCATGGCGCCCGAGACGCGCGACCGGTTCATCGCCTACCTGGCCGCCACGTGGGGTATCCGGCCGGCGCTGGCCACGCGGGGCGGCAAGGCCGTCCTCGTGTTCTCCGAGGACGAGACGGCCAAGCTGCACGCCCTGATCGCCCCGTTCGTCCATCCGTCGATGGGGTACAAGCTGCTTCCTCGTTACCGCGGCCGGTTTGCCGTCGAGCCGGTCTTCCGGCCGATGCGCTACGAGCTGACGCCCATGCCGATCACCAAGATCGCGGTCAAGCCGCCGACCGGGTCGATGCACCGGTTCGACATCGAGGTCGAGGGGAGCCACAACTACCTGGCCGACGGGGTCGTCGTGCACAACTCTCCCGAGGTCACCCCCGGCGGGCGGGCGCTGAAGTTCTACTCGTCCGTCCGGCTCGACATCCGCCGCATCGAGTCGATCAAAGACGGGGTGGAGGTCGTCGGCAACCGGGTCCGGGTCAAGGTCGTGAAGAACAAGGTGGCCGCCCCCTTCCGGCAGGCGGAGTTCGACATCGGCTTCGGGAAGGGCATCAGCCGGGAGGGCTCCCTGCTCGACGTGGGGGTCGACCTGGGCCTCATCAAGAAGTCGGGGGCCTGGTACACCTACGACGGCGAGCAGCTCGGCCAGGGCCGGGAGAACGCCAAGGGGTTCCTCCGCGAAAACCCCGAGATAATGGTCGAGGTCTCCGAGCGCATCCTCCAGGCGGTGGGGATCGGCGGGCCCGCGCCCGACGCCGTCGACCCCGACGAACAGCCCATCACCCTCGAGTAGGCCAGAGGCCTCAAGTGGCGGCCGGCTGGCGCCGATACCTCCATCATGCGGTGACGGTCCAAGGGAGGCGGGGCGCTGGCTGCCAGCACTGTCCTCGCCGCCACCACCACACTGGCCGGCCGTTGTCCGCCGGCCCCAGATCGCAGCGCCGCGATCCCCCCGGACCGCCCGTCGACAGTGGCGCTCCGCCGGCTCCCCCCCCGGCTGGCGGAGCCCGCTGCCAC
>DATLGZ010000388.1:0-1914 GCA_035540235.1 Acidimicrobiales bacterium
GGCCCGGCCGGTGGCGGCCGTGCCGGTGGCGGCCCAGCACTGGCGGGTGCTGCGGGCCGCCGCCGTCACCGGCGACGAGCTGGTGGCGGCCGGCCGGCGGGCCCTCGACGCCCCCGCCCCGGGCCTCCACCGGGGTCTGGAGGGCGAGGAAGTAGCGGCGGGGGCCCTCGCCGCCCACCAGGGCGGGCACCAGGGGCAGGGCCCGGTTGACAAGCTGGGTGGTGCGCTCGATCTCCCGCACCCGGGCCAGGTTGTCGTGCAGCTCGGTGGCCAGGGCGGGCAGCAGCCAGGCGGAGCGGGCGGCGTCGAGGCGCCGGCGGGCGGCGGTGGCCCGGGCCGCCACGTCGGCCACCGCCGGCTCGGCCGCCGCCAGCTGCTGGAGCGGCACCCGCCCGCCCGCCACCCGCACGTCGTCGAGGGCGGGGGCGTCGAGGGCCCGCCGGCCGGCCGCCACCAGCTCGTCGCCGGTGACGGCGGCGGCCCGCAGCACCCGCCAGTGCTGGGCCGCCACCGGCACGGCCGCCACCGGCCGGGCCCACCACGAGTCCAGGGAGCGGCGGGCCTTGGCGAACTCCCGCCCGGCCCCTTCCAGGCGGGCTCGGGTGTCGGGCTCGTCGAGGGCGCCGGCGGCGTCGACGGTGGTGGCGACCGCCAGCCCCCGGCGCAGGGGCTCGACGGCGGTGAAGGAGGCGGCCGCCCCGAGCAAGGCGGCGGCCACCAGGAACCCGCCGGTGGCGGCCAGCACCCGCACGGTGGTGCGGCGCTGGCGGCCGTCCATCGTCCGCCCCGCCGAGGCGAACAGGGCGACCACGATGGCCGCCGCCACCAGGGCGGTGAGGCCGGTGCCCCCCGGGCTGGTGAGGCGGAGGGCGGCCTGCACCACCAGGGCGGCGGCGGTGGCGTCGAGAAGGGGTTCGACCTCGATGAGCAGGCTGGCCAGCAGCAGGCCGATGGCGGCCAGGGCCAGGGGGAGGGCGAGGGAGCCGATGCCGGCCACCGCCGCCACCACCGCGGCGACCAGCATCAGGGGGGTGGAGGCGGCCATGCCCGCCGCCACCGCGGCCGCTCCCAGGGCGGCGGCCAGGACGATGTCGAGGGCCGCCCACCCGGTGGGGGAGGCGCCGGCGGCCACCGCGCCGGCGGCCGACAGGACGGCCACCGCGGCCAGCGCCGGCGGGCTGGCCCGCCGCAGCTTCGGCACCGGCACCCGCAGCACGGCCAGCGCCGCCGCGAAGGCGGCCGGCTCCACCAGCAGGACTGCCACGTTCACGTCCACCTGCCTGCCGTCCGAGCGTCGCTCCGCCTGGGGGCGGCAGCCCTACCCTGGCCCGGCGCCACCGGGCGCCTGGGATGCCGTCATCGCCGCCCACGGTACCCCCCGGGCCCCTCCCGGCGGGCCCAGCGGGCCAGGAACCAGTCGACGGTGCGGGCCAGGCCGGCGGTCAGGTCGATGGTGGCCTTGTAGCCCAGGGCGTCGGCCGCCAACGCGGGGTCGCCCCAGCTGTGGCGGATGTCGCCGGGCCGGGGCGCGGTGTGGTCGGGCTCGGAGGGGCGGTCGAGCTGGGCGCAGACGGCGTCGAGCAGGTCGACAACGGTGTGGGTCTGCGCCCCCGAGATGTTGTAGGCCTGGCCCCGGGCCGCCTCGGCCGGAGCGGCGGCGGCGGCCAGGTTGGCGGCGGCCACGTCGGCGATGTAGCTGAACGACCGCGACTGGAGGCCGTCGCCGTGCACGGTCGGGCGCGCCCCGGTGCGCACCGCCTCGATGAACAGGGGGACCACCGCCGCGTAGGCCGAGTCGGGCCGCTGGCGGGGGCCGTAGACGTTGAAGTAGCGCAGCGACACCGTCTCGAGGCCGTACAGCTCGGCGAACACCCGGCAGTAGTGCTCGCCCGCCATCTTGGACACGGCGTAGGG
>DATLGZ010000389.1:0-4924 GCA_035540235.1 Acidimicrobiales bacterium
CCGCCCGCTCCCCCTCCCACCCCAGCCAGAACCGGTAGCTCGATCCCAGCACCTCGGGCCCGGCGACGGAGCCGCCCTCCTCCAGCGGGTAGCCGTCCACCACCACCCGGCTGTACGCCTCCAGCTCGGCCGAGGTGGTGACCTCGGCCACCCTCAGCCCGGCCGGAGGCGGCGGGTCGGCCCCGCCCGCCGGGCGGTACATGAACGGCGGGTGCCCGACCAGCTCCAGGCCGAGCGGGCGCAGGTCGGCGGTGGGCCACAACGAGTACAGGCACCACGTCCGGCCGGCGGGGAAGAACCGGCGGGCGGCGTCGACGGCGGCGGCCACGTCGATGGTCGCCGGCGGTTGGAGCAGCACGGCGGCGGTGTCGAACACGAACCCGTCCCCCGGGTCGGCCAGCGCCATCTCGGCCGTGCGCTCGCACCGGCGGGCCACCAGGAGGCTGGTGTCTTTCACTTTCGGCACTCAGTGCCGAGGCGGCCGACCTACCCCCGACCAGCTCCTTTGCACGTTGACAACGCCGCGAACGGGGCGGTCAGCCGCCAGAAGCGGGCTTAGACACCAGCCTCCTAGGCCCATCCGGTCGACCTCAGCGAACAGGAACCGCCGCAGGAGCGAGTCCCCCACCGGGACGCCGGGCTCCCACCCGGTGGTGAGCGGCTCCTCCTCGCCGATGGCCCTACCCCCGGATCTGGCCGTCGCCGGTGACGACGTACTTGACCGTCGTCAGCTCCCGCAGCCCCATGGGCCCGCGGGCGTGCAGCTTCTGGGTGCTGATCCCGATCTCGGCCCCGAAGCCGAACTGCTCGCCGTCGGTGAAGCGGGTGGAGGCGTTGACGATGACGGCGGCGGCGTCGACCTCGCGTGCGAATCGGCGGGCGGAGTCGAGGTCGCGGGTGCAGATGGCCTCGGTGTGGCCCGACCCGTGGCGGTTGACGTGGTCGATGGCCGCCTCCAGCGACGGCACCACCGCCACCGACAGCTTGAGGTCGAGGAACTCGGTGGAGAAGTCCTCGGGCGTGGCGGCGGCCATCCGTCCCGCTCCGACCAGCGCCCGGGACCGCTCGTCGCCCACCAGCTCCACGCCCTCCAGGGCGGCCGCCGCCCGGGGCAGGAAGTCGGCCGCCACCGCCTCGTGCACCACCAGCGACTCGGCCGCGTTGCACACCGACGGGCGCTGCGTCTTGGCGTTGACCACGATGGCCAGGGCCTCGTCGAGGTCGGCCGACGCGTCGACGTACACGTGGCAGTTGCCGTCCCCGTCGATCACGTAGGGCACGGTGGCGTGCTCGAGGATGCTGGCGATCAGCGACGGCCCGCCCCGCGGGATCAGGCAGTCGACGTAGCCCCGCAGGCGCATGAAGTGGACGGCCGCCTCCCGGCTGGTGTCCTCCACCAGCACCAGGGCGTCCTCCGGCAGCCCCGCCTTGGCCAGGCCCTCCCGCAGGAGGGCGGCGATCGCCACGTTGGAGCGGATGGCGGCCGACGAGCCCCGCAGGAAGGCGACGTTGCCCGACTTGAGGCACAGGCCGAAGGCGTCGCTGGTCACGTTGGGGCGGTTCTCGTAGATGATCGCCACCACCCCGAGGGGCACCCGCACCCTCTCGATGAGCAGGCCGTTGGGGCGGGTCCACCCCTCGACCACCTCGCCCACCGGGTCGGGCAGGCCGGCCACCTGGCGCAGCCCGGCGGCCATGCTCTCGACCCGGGCCCGGGTGAGCCGGAGCCGGTCGACGACCGTGGCCCTCTCCCCCCGCTCCTCGGCGGCGGTCACGTCGGTGGCGTTGGCCTCCAGCACCTCCGCCGACCGGGCCTCGAGCAGGTCGGCGGCGGCCCGCAGGGCCGCGTCCTTGGCCGACGTGGAGGCGGTGGCCAGCAGCCGGGAGGCGGCCTTGGCCCGCCGGCCCAGTTCTTCCATCGACATGGGGACGAGACTACCGGCGGGGGCCGGAAACCCCGGCTGGAACCTTCCTGGCGGCGGTACCGTGGAAGAGCAAGGAGGACGTGCGGACGATGGACTTCAGCTCCCCTGACACCTGGCGATGGGTGTTCCTCGTCCTGGCCGTGGCCTTCACCGTGGGCGAGATCGCCCTGGCCGGCACGTTCTTCCTCCTGCCCTTCGCCACCGGCGCGGCGGTGGCCGCCGTGGCCGGCTTCGTGGGCGCATCGGTGGGCGTGATGTGGCTGCTGTTCGTCCTCGTGTCGGCGGTGGCCTCGTCGGTGCTGTGGCCGCTGCGGCGCCGCCTCGACGCCCGCAACCCCCGCTCCGAGATCGGGGCCAACCGCTGGGTCGGCCGCCAGGCCTACGTGCTGCGCGACATCCCGGGCCGCACCGGCGAGACCGGCCTCGTGCGCCTCGACCGGGAGGAGTGGAGGGCCGAGAGCCTGGTGGGCGTGCCCATCCCCGCCGGGTCCACGGTCCTGGTCAGCCGGGTGGACGGCACCCGCCTGGTCGTCCTGCCCCTCGACGAGCCTTCCTCGCTTCCCCCCATTCCCGAGTGACCAGTCCGTAGTGACCAGTCCCGAGTGACCAGTCCCGAGTGACCAGTCCGTCCGAGTAAGGAGTCCCGAGATGTCGGTCATCGTCGTGCTGGCCGCGCTGGCCGTGGTGCTGTTCGTGGTGGTGCTCAGCGCGGTGAAGATCATCCGCCCCTACGAGCGGGGCCTGGTGGAGCGGCTGGGCAAGTACCACGCCACCGAGGAACCCGGCCTCAGGCTGATCTTCCCGTTCATCGACCGCATGGTGCGCGTCGACATGCGTGAGCGGGTCGTCGACGTCCCGCCCCAGGAGGTGATCACCTCCGATAACGTGGTCGTGTCGGTTGACGCCGTCGTCTACTACGAGGCCACCGACCCGCAGCGCCTGGTCTACAACGTCGTCGACTTCTACCTGGCCGTCACCAAGCTGGCCCAGACCAACCTGCGCAACGTGATCGGCGACATGCAGCTCGACGAGGCCCTCACGTCCCGCGACACCATCAACACCCGCCTGCGGGAGATCCTCGACGACGCCACCGACAAGTGGGGCACCCGCGTGGTGCGGGTCGAGATCCAGCGCATCGACCCACCCGTCGACGTCATGCACGCCATGCACGAGCAGATGAAGGCGGAGCGCACCCGGCGGGCGGTCGTCACTGCCGCCGCCGGCGAGCGGGAGGCGGCCATCACCCGGGCCGAAGGGGAGAAGCAGTCCGCCATCCTCCAGGCCCAGGGGATGCGGGAGTCCGCCATCCTCGAGGCCGAGGGACTGGCCGCCGCCACCCGCACCGCGGCCGAGGCCGAGCGGTTCCGCCAGGAGGCGGTGGCCGAGGGCGAGGCGGCTGCCATCCGCTCTGTCTTCCACGCCATCCAGGACGCCAAGCCCACGCCCGAGCTCATCGCCATCAAGTACCTGGAGGCGCTGCAGACGGTCGCCAACGGCCAGGCCACCAAGCTGTTCCTGCCCACCGAGATGTCGGCCGTGCTGGGCGCCCTGGGCGGGATGAGGGAGCTCTTCGCGGAGATGGACGGCGCCCGCCATTGAGCCCTGGCGTGCTGCGCGGCCGGGCCGTTTCGCTGCGGCCCATGACCGCCGCCGACCTTCCGTGGCTCGAGTGGCTGTTCGCCGTACCCGAGGTGGCCGAGGCGTGGCCGGGCGACAACATGCGGTCGATGCGGGAGATGGTGGAGGGCGCCGACCCAACCGCCGGCTTCGTCGTGGCGTGCGACGGTGAGGACATCGGGTTCATCCAGTACTACGAGGAGGCCGACCCCGACTACCGCCACGCCGGCATCGACATCGTCCTCCACCCCGACCGCTGCGACCGGGGCCTGGGCACCGACGCCCTGCGCACCCTCGCCCGCCACCTCTTCGACGAGCGCGGGCACCACCGGATCATGATCGACCCGCACGTGGGCAATGCGCGGGCCATCGCCTCCTACCGCAAGGTCGGCTTCAGGGACGTGGGCGTCATGCGCCGGTACGAGCGGGCCAACGACGGCGTCTGGCGGGACGCCCTCCTGATGGACCTGCTGGCCGGCGAGCTGCAAGGCTGAGCCGGCGTGGCTCCGCTCTCGCCCACCGGGCTGCTCGTGGCCGCCGTCGGGGCGGTGATCGGCTACCTGTCGGGCGGAGGGGTGGCCGGCGCCATCGTGCTCGGGGCGATCGCGTGGGGCGGCTTCGTGGCGATCGGCCGGTTGCGGCGGCCCCGAGCGGAGCGCATCGACCCCTTCACCGTCCAGGACCCGTGGCGGGCCATGATCATGCGGGCCCAGTCGACCGCCAACCGCTTCGACGCCGCCGTGCGCAAGGCCGCCCCCGGCCCGCTCAAGGACCGCCTGGTCGAGGTCCAGGGGCGGGTGGGGCTGGCCGTGCGGGAGGCGTGGGCCATCGCCAAGCGGGGCCACGCCCTCGACGACGCGGTCAAGGTCCTCGACCTGCCCCGCATACGCCGTAGCCTGGAAGCGGCGACCGACGAGGCGGTGGCCCAGTCGCTGCGGGCGCAGCTGGCCGCCGGCGAGCGGCTGGCGACGGTGGCGGGCGACGCCCGCACCCGCCTGGCCCGCCTCAACGCCGAGCTGGACGAGTCGGTGGCCCGGGCCGTGGAGCTGTCGGTGGCCTCGGGCGACGTCACCGCCCTCCAGCCCCTCGGCCGGGCCGTGGAGGAGGTGGTGGGCGAGCTGGAGTCGTTGCGGCTGGCCCTCGAGGAGACGGGCTGACCCGCCTTCATCGACGGTTCATCCGCTGTCCGCACCGCGGCAACGGCGGGGACCGCCGCCCGCAACATCGGTCGCCCACACTGGGGCCGAAGCTCAAGCCGTTACGGAAGGAGCTCCGTGCACCTTGCCACCGCCCTCGCCGCCCTACGCACCGAACCCCCCGGCCCCTCCCTCGCCACCCTCGGCAGGGACGAGCTGGCCGCCGAGCACCGCCGCACCCTGGAA
>DATLGZ010000390.1:0-13967 GCA_035540235.1 Acidimicrobiales bacterium
GGGCGTGGCCACCGTGGTGGTGCGCAGCGGCGACGACGGCATTCCCACCGCCACCCAGGACACGACCACCACCTCGCCTCCGACCGCCCCGGCCGCCACGGTGGTGGTCGTGGTGGTGTCGGCCGGGGCGGTCGGAGGCGAGGTGGTGGTCGTGTCCTGGGTGGCGGTGGGAATGCCGTCGTCGCCGCTGCGCACCACCACGGTGGCCACGCCCACGGCCAGCACCACCAGGGTGACGGCGAGCAGAGCCCGCAGCAGGTTCTTGTTCGGAGGGTTCGTCGTAGCCACGGGGGTCCGGATGAGCCTAAACCCCCCGCCGCCCCCCGTCGCGCATGCTCACGGGAGCCGGGACGACCACACCAGTGATCCGCCGGCGGCGGCCAGCGCGAACAGCAGGCCCAGGCCCACGAACCACGACGTCACCTCCTGGGGCACGGTGCGGAACCCGATCGAGCTGCCGATGTCGCGGTAGACCTCTCGCAGCTCCCGCCCGGTGCTGGCGTCGAACGCCCTGCCTCCGGTCGCCTCGGCCAGCTGGCGCAGGGCCTCCCGGTTGACGGGAACGGGGACGAGCCGGCCCTCCACCGCCACCGTCCCCTCGTCGGTGCCGAAGGCGATGGTGTAGACGGGCACCTTGGCCTCGGCGGCGGCCCGGGCCGCCATCTCGTTGGGCCGCCCGACGGTGGTCTCCCCGTCCGACATCAGCACTATGCGGGCCGGCGGCTTGGCCTGGCCCGGCTCGGTGGGCACGGCGTTGATGCTCTGCAGGGACAGGAACACCGCCTCGCCGATGGCGGTGCGGGGACCGAGCTCGAGGAGGCCGATGCTGCGCTTGACCAAGCCGTGGTCGGTGGTCGGCGCCACCAGCACCTGGGCGTTGCCGGAGAAGGCCACCAGACCGAGGTTGAGCCGGTCGGGCAGCAGGTCGACGAAGGAGGCGGCGGCGTCCTTGGCGGCGTCGATGCGGGTGGGGGCCACGTCGGTCGCCTCCATCGACAGCGACACGTCGATGGCCATGACGATGGTGGCCTGCTCCCGGGGGACGCGAACGGGCCGGGACGGCTTGGCGAAGGCGATGGCGAAGATGGTGAGGGCCATGAGGAAGGCCACCGCCGGCACGTGGCGCCGCCAGGCCGGCCGGCGGGGGGCGATGCGGTCGAGGAGGGCGAGGTTGGTGAACCGCACCGCGTAGTGCTTGCGGCGCATCTGCTGCACGACGTAGACGGCGACGAGGGCCGCCACCCCGAGCAGCAGCCACAGCCGGGTGCCGGCCTGGAAGCTCAGGGCGACGGTCAACGGCGGCCTCCGGCGGAGACGAACCCCGCTCCCCGCCGCTTGGTCGTGACCACGAACGCCACCACGTCGCGCAGCCAGTCGCGGTCGGTGCGCAGCACCAGGTGCTGCGCCCCCGCCCGCCGGATGGCCGCCGCGATCTCGGCCCGCTCGGCGGCGGCCGCCTCGGCGTAGCGCTGGCGCAGGCTGGCCTTGGCCGTCTGGATCTCGCGCAGCTCGCCCGTCTCGGGGTCGACCATGGTTAGGTAGCCCACGTTGGGCAGCTCCAGCTCGCGGGGGTCGACCACCTCCACCGCCAGCACCTGGTGGCGGGTGGCCAGCGCCCGCAGCGGCTTCTCCCACGCCCCGGCGGTGAGGAAGTCGGAGATCACCACCATCAGCCCCCGGCGCCGGGGCGGGCTCAGGAGCTGGGCGATGCCGGCGGCCAGGTCGGTGGAGCCCGACCCGTCGGCGGTCGGAGTCTTGGTCAGCAGGGAGTGGAGCAGGGCGAGCATGGCCTGGCGCCCCGAGCGGGCGGGGACGGTCGTGCTGCCCCCGGGCCAGACCATCACCGAGCCCATGCGGTTGCCGGTCCGGGCGGTGAGGAAGGCCACGGCGGCGGTGGCCGCCACCGCCAGGTCGCGCTTCTCGCACAGGGCGGTGCCGAACTGCAGGCTGGCCGAGCAGTCGACCAGGGCCCAGGTCTCCAGCTCCCGGTCGGCGATGAGGTCGCGCACGTGGGGAGTGGTCGTGCGGGCGGTGAGGTTCCAGTCGATGCGGCGGACGTCGTCGCCGGGCCGGTACTCGCGCCCCTCGCCCGCCTCGCTGCCCGGGCCGGGGAGCAGCCCGCTGTAGTCGCCCTGCAGCAACCCGTCGAGGCGGCGGGTGATGAGCAGGTCGAGCTGGCGCAGCACCTCCTCCGCCTCGCCCACCCGCACCGAGGGGGGCGCCATGTCCCAGCGCCGGGCCGGGCTCACGCGCTGCGTCCCTCGCCGGCCGCCAGCTGCTCGGGCGACATGCCGGCGGTGGGGTCCTGGCTCGGGGCCAGCCGCGGCGCGGGCACGGCGTCGAGCACCTGGCGGACGAGGTCGTCGACGGCCACGCCCTCGGCCAGGGCCTCGTAGGACAGCACCAGCCGGTGGCGGAGCACGTCGGGCCCGATGTCGACGATGTCCACGGGGAGCACGTAGTCGCGCCCCCGGAGCAGGGCCAGGGCCCGGGCGCCGGCGATGAGGCCCAGGGTGGCCCGGGGGCTGGCCCCGTAGGAGATGAGCGGGGCCAGGTCGGGGAGGTTGTACTCGGCCGGCTCGCGCGTGGCGAAGACGATGCGGACGGCGTAGTCCATGATCGCCCGGTGGGCGAAGACGGTGTCGGCCACCGCCTGCAGCCGCACCAGGTCGTCGAGCTCCAGCACCCGGGAGGCGTGGGGCGGGCTCACCCCCATGCGCTGGACGATCTCCAGCTCCTCCGAGCGGGTGGGGTACCCCACCACCACCTTCATCAGGAACCGGTCCCGCTGGGCCTCGGGCAGGGCGTAGACGCCCTCCGACTCGATGGGGTTCTGGGTGGCCATGACCAGGAAGGGCTCGGGCACGGCGTGGGTGACGCCGCCGATCGACACCTGGTGCTCGGCCATGACCTCGAGCAGGGCCGACTGGACCTTGGCCGGCGCCCGGTTGATCTCGTCGGTGAGCACGAAGTTGTTGAACACCGGCCCCAGCTCGACGTCGAACGTCTCCCTCGACTGGCGGAAGATCCGGGTGCCCACGATGTCGGAGGGGATCAGGTCGGGGGTGAACTGCAGGCGGGCGAACGTGCCCCCTACCACCTCCGACAGCGTCTCCACCGCCAGCGTCTTGGCCAGACCGGGCACCCCCTCCAGCAGGCAGTGGCCGCGGGCCAGGAGGCAGGCCAGCATGCGCTCGATCAGGAGGTCCTGGCCGACGATGACCTTCTTCACCTCGAAGAGGGCCTTCTCGAGGAGGGCGGCGGACTCGGCCGGGCCGGGAAGGGCCGAGGCGGGGTCGGTGGGGGTCATGCGAAGCGGCTCCTGCGGGGCGCGGCGTTCTGGAGTCGGGCAACCCGCATGGTACGGGGGCGGGACGGCGTGCGCGGCGCGGCGCTCCCCAGCTACGTCACAGCCGCGCTCACGAGCTGGTCACCGATCCGGGGCCTCCGGCCCCGGTGAACGTGACCAGTTCGCCGGGGGGCTGGCCGATGCCGTGCTGCTCGGGCTTCATGACCCGGGCCATCAGGTCGGCGACGACGTCGGCCGCCTTCTTGCCCTGGTGGAGGACAGCGGCCACCTGCTCGGCGATGGGGGTCTCCACCCCCACCTCGGCGCCCAGCTCGACGACCACGGAGGAGGTCCGCACGCCCTCGGCGACCCAGCGGGTCTCGGCGGTGATCTCCGCCAGCGTGCGACCCCGGCCCAGCTGCTCTCCCACGTAGCGGTTGCGGCTCTTGCGGCTGGTGCAGGTGGCGACCAGGTCGCCCATGCCGGCCAGGCCGGAGAAGGTGAGCGGGTGGCCGCCCAGGCACACCCCGATGCGGGTCAGCTCGGCCAGCCCCCTGGTGATCAGGGCGGCCCGGGTGTTGTCGCCGAACCCCATGCCGTCGCTCATGCCGGCGGCAATGGCCATCACGTTCTTCAGCGAGCCCGCCAGCTCGCAGCCGACGAGGTCGGGGTTGGTGTAGACGCGGAACGTGCCGGTGTTGAAGAGGGCCTGCAGCTCCCGGGCCAGGCCCTCGTCGGCTACGCCCGCCCGGGCCACGGCCACCACCGACGCGGTGGGCTGGCCGGCCACGATCTCGGCCACCAGGTTGGGCCCGGTCAGGACGGCCACCGGGTGCCCGGGCGCCACCTCCCCGATCACCTCGGTCATGCGGCGGTGCGTGCCCTGCTCCATGCCCTTGGCCAGGCTGACGACGGGGACGCCGGCCGCCAGGTGCGGGCGCGCCTGCACCAGGACCTCGCGGAAGCCGTGGGAGGGCACCGCCATCACGACGAGGTCGGCGCCCGCCAGCGCCTCCTCCAACGAGCCGGTGGCGGCCACCAGCCCGGGGAGGACGGCGGCGGGCACGTACTCGGGGTTGCTGCCGGCGGCGGCGATGCGGGCGGCCAGCTCGGGGCGGCGGGCCCACAGGCCGGTCTGCACCTTGCGGCCGAGGAGGGCGGCCATGGCGGTCCCCCACGACCCCGCGCCCAGGACCGCCACGCGAGTCGGCATCCCGACAAAATACCGGTTGGCCTCCGGAGCAGGGGCCGCTCCTACACTCGCCCGGTGGGCCCCGACCTCGTCATCGCCCAGCTGTCGGACCTCCACTGCGGGTCCGCCCATTTCGACGCCCGCTTGCTGGCCACCGCGGTCGACGAGCTGCTGGCCGACCCACCCGACCTGGTGGTGGTGGGGGGCGACCTGACGGCCGAGGGGTACGCCCACGAGTTCCGGCTCGCCCGCCAACACCTCCAGCCCCTCGTCGACGGGGGCCTCGACGTCCTGGTCGTGCCCGGCAACCACGACTCCAAGAACGTCGGCTACGTCCACTTCCGGGACTGCTTCGGCTCGGGCGACGTGCCCAACCGGGCCGACCGGGCCCTCACCCTGGCCGCCGGGGGCGGGCGGGTGCGGGTGGTGGCCGTGGACTCGTCCAAGCCCGACGTGGCCGAGGGAGAGGTGGGTCGGGAGCGGTACGGATGGGTGCGCCAGCAGTTCGAGGGCGACTGGGACCTCAAGGTGTTCGTCCTCCACCACCACCTCGTCCCCGTCCCCGGCACGGGCCGGGAGCGGAACACCGTCTGGGACGCGGGCGACGTGCTGGCCCTGCTCGCCGGCTCCGGGGTCGACCTGGTCCTCTCCGGCCACAAGCACGTCCCCCACGTGTGGCTGCTCGACGGCATGCTGCTGGTCAACTCAGGGACGGTGTCGTCGCACCGGCTGCGGGGCTACACCCGGCCGTCGTACAACCGCATCGAGGCCACGCCGGCCGAGGTGAGGGTGACCCTGCGGTCCCCGGGAGAGGGCGAGCGCCTGGCCGCCGTTCTCGACCGCCGCCGCATGGCCCTCACCCGCGCCGAGGCAGCGGTCGGCGTCTACGAGGTCAACGTCTACAAGGTCACGGTGTGAGAGCCGCCGGCGCGGGCCTCGGCCCGGTGGCCGTGCTCGTGCCGGTGAAGGCGTTCACCGAGGCCAAGCTGCGCCTCGCCCCCGCCCTCGCCCCCGCCGGCCGGGCCGAGCTGGCCCGGGCCATGGCGACCCACGTGCTGGACGCGGCCCGCCCCCTGCCGGCGGCGGTGGTGTGCGACGACCTGGACGTGGCCGCCTGGGCCCGCCAGCAGCGGGTGCTGGTGATCTGGGAGCCGGAGCGGGGCCTCAACCGGGCGGTGGAGGCGGGGGTCGAGCGCCTGCGCCAAGCCGGGGCGGAGCGGGTGATCGTGGCCCACGGCGACCTCCCGCTGGCCCCCGGCCTGGCGTGGGTGGCCCGCTTTCCCGGCGTCACCATCGTCCCCGACCGGGCCGGCAACGGCACCAACGTGATCTGCGTGCCGTCGGCGTCGGGGTTCACGTTCTCCTACGGCCCCGGGTCGTTCGCCCGCCACACCGCCGAGGCGCTGCGCCTGGGGCTGCCCCTACGGGTCGTGCGGGAGCGGGGTCTGGCCCACGACGTGGACACTCCGGCCGACCTCGCCCTGCCGGTGGGCGCCCGCCGGTGACGACCGCCGTCACCACCAACCTGGCCGTACCGGCACGGGCGCTGGCCATCGGGGCCCACCCCGACGACGTGGAGTTCGGCTGCGGCGGCACGCTGGCGAAGTGGGCGGCCCAGGGCTGCCAGATCGCCCACCTGATCTGCACGGACGGGTCGAAGGGCTCGTGGTCGCCCGACGAGGACCTCGCCGCTCTCGTGACCACCCGCCAGCACGAGCAGCGGGCGGCGTCGCGAGCGCTGGGGGGCACGGGCGAGGTGGTGTTCCTCGGGTGGCTCGACGGGGAGCTGGAGGCGGGCCTGCGCCAGCGGTGGGAGGTCTGCTACTGGATCCGCCGGCTGCGGCCCGACGTGGTGCTCGGCCACGACCCCTGGCGCCGTTACCGGCTCCACCCCGACCACCGGGCCGCCGGCTTCCTCACCGTCGACGGCGTGGTGGCGGCCCGCGACCCCCACTTCTTCCCCGAGCAGGACGTCGCCCCCCACCGGCCGTCGGCCCTGCTGCTGTGGGAGGCCGACGAGCCCGACCACGTGGAGGACATCGGCGAGCACTTCGACCGCAAGGTCGCAGCCCTGTTCGAGCACCGCAGCCAGTACCGCACCACGCACGAGGTCGACGACCCGGCCGACGAGGCGCAGCGAGAGCGGTTCCGCGCCAAGATGGCCGACCGGGCCGCCGAGCACGGCAGCCTGGCCGGCATCGCCTGCGGGGAGCAGTTCAAGCTCCTGTCCCGGCTGTAGCGCGCCGGGACCGCCGTCAGGACGCGCTCTTCTTCGTCGCCTTCTTGGCCGGCGACTTCTTGGCCACGGACTTCTTGGCCGGCGACTTCTTGGCCGTCGCCTTCTTGGCCGGCGACTTCTTGGCGGGAGCCTTCTTGGCCGTCGCCTTCTTGGCGGGAGCCTTCGCCGGCGCCGCTTTCTTGGCGGGAGCCTTCTTCGCAGCCGCCTTCTTGGCCGAGGCCTTGGCCGGGGCCTTCTTGGCCACCGACTTCTTCTTGGCGGGGGCCTTCTTGGCTGCTGCCTTCTTCGCTTCCGGGCTCATGGGCCTGCCTCTCCTCAGCGTCTGGCGGCCGGTGTCGGTCTGCTCGCCGGTGGAACGCCCGGTGGCGGTGGCCACCACCAGCGCCGCCCACTGCCACGCCCCGCCTGTCGTCCGCTCTTGTTGTCCACTGACCTTCGTGTCCACTGACCTTCGTGTCCACTGACCTTCATGTCCACTGACGCAAACCGCGCAGCTTCCGGAACATGAGAACCGACGGGCGGCGCAAGATCAAGCATTTCCCCCCTTCGGCATCTCCGCCGGCGGCGACGCTGCGCCCCGGGGTGCGGCAACATGAGGGCGTGCGCCGGCTTGTCGTCACCGTTGTCGCCGCCTCGCTGCTGCTCTCCGCCTGCGGCCGGGCGCGGCCGCGCGAGAACGTGCAACCACCGTCGCCCGGCGTCCCCGCCGCTGCATCCGACGTCCAGGGCATCTACCGCACGATCCATCAGGGCGTGATGCAGCTACGGGGCAACGGCACGTTCGCCTGGATCCTCCCGGAGGGTCCGGGCGCGTCGGGCGGCCGCTACACCCTCGCCGACGGCACGTTCACGGTCGTCACCGACGACTGCGGCGACGTCCTGGGCGAGTACCGGCTGACGGTCGGCGGCCAGCCCATCGCCGGCAAGGCCACGCTCCACTTCGTCCCCATCCGCGACGAGTGCGCCGAACGGGCCCGCTACCTCACCATCGACCCCTGGGTCTACGCCGACAGCTAGGCGCAGCAGGACCCTGGGATCAGCCCGTAAGCTGCGGGAAGGGCTGGACCGTCACCATCTCGTGCAGGTTCCCGAGCGTGAACACCCGTCCGTCGCAGTCACGAACGACGGGGCCGAGCGTGTCGTTCACGCGACTCCAGCCGAGACCGCCGAGAACAGCGAAGAGGGGTGTTCCGTTGAGCCGGATCGACTCCTGGCGAAGCGTCGAGAACCGCAACGCCTTATCCCTCGCCGTACCACCGTCATTCGCTCCCTTGCACTCCAACATGGCACGAAGCGAACCCGACTCGTCATACACGACGAAGTCCGGAGCTGGTGGACCATGCTTCTGCGGTATCTGACGGATACGAGCGACGCGGGTGTTCCAGTCAGACGCATCGGCAACCGCATCGATCGTCTCGTGGGCCACCGTCACGTCGGTCGACGCTACCGGCCCTTCTTCATACGGTCCGGGAGAACGGACGTATACCGCTCGTCGATCTCACACAGCAGCCAACGACGGTTGAGCCCCTCGGCTGCGACGGCGGTGGTGCACGTGCCCCCGAAGGGATCGAAGACCAACTGCCCGGGTTGAGTCAGCAGCCTCACGAAGAAGGCTGGAAGCTCTACGGGGAACCTGGCCGGGTGCTCCGTCGGGTTCGGAAGGAACTCCGGCTCCATGTGGATCAGCGTGGAGGGACGAACCATGTCGGGCGCCGCCTGCACCCGCTTCCGGCCTTGACCCGAAGGCTCGTTGACGCGTTCGTAGTTGTGCGCCAGCTTCTTGCGACGCTCGACATCCTTGCGGTCCCATCGGGCCGGGGTCAGGCAGTTCTCCGGGTGGAACTGCCACTCGGACGTCTTGGAGAACTGGAAGCAGTACTCGACCGCATCCTTCAGGTGTCGCTTCCAGCGCCCGGGTGGAGGAGAGGGTTTGCCCCACACAAAATCCTCGGAAAACTTGAAGCCTTGTTCGCGGAGCCAGAGCACCAACTCGTACTGGAGAGTGCCGCGCTCGCCGCCGTACCGCCTCGACCGGTAGTTGAGGACGAAGCTGCCGTGCGGCTTGAGGGTCCGGAGGATCTCGGCCGTCACCTTGAGGAAGGTGTCTTCGTACCAGTCACGGCCGTACCTCTCGCCGTTGCCGTACTTGGGCTGACCGTCGTAGGGGGGTGAGGTGATGACCAGGTCGAATGTGTCATCTGGCACATGGCACAGCACGTTGAGGCAGTCGTCGATCACCAGGGACCCTAGGTCGGTGCTGAACGCCGCCGACCCACGCACGCTCTCGGGAAGCGATCCCATGTGAGTCGGATCGTAGGCGGGAACCGCCTCCGACGGGGGGACCATACCGGCCAGCGGGAGACGCTGCGCCCCGGGATGAGAAGCATCCATACGGCAGAAAGCCTAAGCAGGGGATACGACACTCAGGCGAGGACAGCGCCCACCGCCGTGGCCAGGTCGGCGGCTTCGGCGTCGACGCGGACGGCGGGGTCGGGGGCCTCCTTCACGCCCGAGTGGACGAGCACGAAGGGCACACCCAGGCGCGCCGCCATGAGGCCGTCGGTGCTGGGCCTGTCCCCCACCAGCACCGTGTCGCGGAGGTCGTCGCCCAGCCGGGCCCGGACGAGGTCGGCCATGGGGGGGTGGGGCTTGCCCGCCACCGTGGGAGTGGCGGTGGCCGCCGCCGCCACCGCCGCCAGCAACGCACCCCCGCCGGGCACCGGGCCGTCGGGCGTCGGGTAGGTGGGGTCGTCGTTGGTGCCGACGAGGCGGGCGCCTCCGAGCACGGCCCGGAAGGCGGTGGTCAGGCGCCGGTAGTCGAACTCCTTGTGGAAGCCCACGACCACGGCGTCGGCCTCGCCCTCGTAGACCGGGGTGGCGCCCCGCTCGACCAGCGCCTCTTCCACCCCCTTGCCCCCGCACACCAGCGCGGTCTGGCCGGGCTCCACCAGGAGGGCTGCCGCCTGGGAGGACGTGGCGATCTCCTGGGGCTCGACGGGTACGCCCATGGCGCCCAACTTGCGGACCAGGTCGGCGACCGTGGGGTTGGAGTTGTTGGTCAGGAACAGGACGCGGTGGCCAGCCGCCCGCAGGCGCCCCACCGCCTCCGGCGACCCGGGGATGGCCTTGTCGGCCAGCCAGATGACGCCGTCGAGGTCGAGGATCACGGTCATGGCGGCGCCTTGCTATCACCCGCGAGACTCCCCCCATGCTCTACGACATCGTGCAGGTGGGCGACCCCGTCCTGCGCCGGCCGGCTCGGCCGGTCGCGCCCGAGGAGATCGGCACTCCCTTCGTGCAGGAGCTCATCGCCTCCATGCGCCTCACCATGTACGAGGCGCCCGGCGTCGGGCTGGCCGCTCCCCAGGTGGGCGAGTCGCTGCAGGTGGTCGTGGTCGAGGACGAGGGCGACCACCTGGAGGTCATGAGCCCGGCCCGCCGGGCGGAGATGCGCCGCGCCGCCCTCCCCTTCGCCGCCCTGCTCAACCCCACGCTGGAGCCGGTGGGCGACGAGGCCGACGACTTCTTCGAGGGGTGCCTGAGCGTGGAGGGCTACTCGGCCATCGTCCGCCGCCACCGGGCCGTGCGGGTGGCCGCCCTCGACCCAGCGGGCCGCCCCGTCACCATGGAGCTGGAGGGGTGGCCGGCCCGCATCCTCCAGCACGAGCTCGACCACCTGGCCGGCGTGCTCTACGTCGACCGCATGGACCCCCGCACGTTCACCACCAACGCCAACCTGGGCCGGTGGTGGAAGGCCAGGCCGGCCCACGACGTGCGGGCCGCCGTCAACCGGTGAGGGTGCGGACCGTGGCCCGCCGCCCGGGCAGCTTCACCACCTCCAGGGCGTGGGGAAGCTGTTCCTTGATGGACGCGTCGTGGGTGACCACCAGCAACTGGCGGAAGCGGGCCTTCAGCCGCTCCAGGGCCACCAGCATGCGCTCCTTGCGCTCGTCGTCGAGGGGGCCGAACACCTCGTCGAGAACCAGCAGGCCCACCGTCCCCCCCGACTGGAACTGCACGTGCTCGCTGATCGCCACCCGCAGGGCGAGGTTGGCCAGGTCGGTCTCCGAGCCCGAGTAGCGGTCCATGCCGTAGGCCTGGCCCTGGTCGAGGACCTTGATCTCGTATGTGTCGGGATCGACCGCCAGGTCGTCGTACTCGTGGTCGGTCAGCTGGGCGAACAGCTCGCCAGCCTGGGCCGACAGCCGCGGGCCGACCGTCGCCACCAGGTTGTTGCGGAAGGCGTGGAGCAGCTCGCCCAGGCGGTGCAGGTGGCGGGCCTCGTCGACCTGGGCGGCCAGCTTGGCGTGCTGAGCCTCGGCGTCGGCCAGGCGGCGGCGGCCCGCCCCGGCGGCGGTGAGGGCGGCGGCGGCGGCGAGGCGGGCCTGCTCGGCCTGGCGCTGGGCCGCTTCGGCCCGCCTGCGAGCCTCGTCGCGGGCCGCCCGGGCGGCGGCCAGGGCAGCCGCCTCGAAGGCGATGGCGGCCAGCTTCTCGGCCAGGGTGGCCGCCCGCCCCTCGCCGGTGGCGACCGCCAGCCGCTCCCCCTCCAGGTCGGCGGCGAGCCGGGGCCGCCGCTCCAGCCGGCCCCGGAGGCGGGCCACCTCGTCGGCCGCGGCACGGCGGCGCTGCACCTCGGCGGCCAGCGACGGGAGGGAGGACCGGTCGGGAGCGGCGGTGGAGCCCGTCGCCGCGTAGGCCTCCCTCGCCCTGCTCACGGCCCGCTCCGCCTCCGCCCGCCGGGCCCGGGCCTGCTCGTAGGCCGACCACGCCGCCTGCTGGCGGCGAAGGCGGGCCACCGCGGCGGTGGCGGTGGCGGCCGCCTCCTCGGTGGCCTTGGCCAGCGCCGCCCGCTCGGCGGTGAGGGCGCCGAGGCGGGACTGCACCTCGGCCAGCTCGGCCGCCCGGTGGCGCTGCACCTGCTCGAAGGCGTCGCCCAGCGCCTGCCCGCACAACGGGCAGTCGCCCTCGCCGGAGAGGGCGGAGGAGCGCCGGAGGGCGTCGGCGGCCCGCTTGCGCTCGTCGGTGGCCGCTCGCACCAGCCCCTCCACCTCGGCCAGTCGGCGCCGGGCGTGGTCGGCGGCGGCCCGGGCGGTCTCCACCGCCTCCTCGTCGAGCGGCCCCGGCTCGGCCGGCACCACCACCCCGGCCGCCACCTCGCCGGCCGCCACCACCGCCTCCAGGGCCGCCAGCCGGGCCTCGGCGGCCCGGCACCCGGTTGCCTCCGGCTCCAGCCGGGCGGCCCGCTCGGCGGCCGCGTCGAGGTCGGCCAGCTCCCGCTCGAACCGCTCGAGCCTGGCGCGGGCGCTTTCAAGCTCGGCCCGCACCGAGGCCAGCTCGGCCGCCACCACCTCGTGCTCCTGCCGCCGCCGGTCGAGGCCGTCGTGCGCCGCCTCCAGGCCGGCCACGGCCTCCCGGCACCCCTCGGCCGCCTCCTCGGCGGCGGTCACGGCGGCGGCGGCGGAGGCGGCCGCCGACTCCTGGTCGGCCACCTCGGCCCGCACCGCTTCCAGGTCGGGGAGGACGGAGCGCAGCCGCTCGACCTGCTGCTCGGCCTCGCGCGCCACCTTGCGGGCCCGGTCGCGGGCCGAGTCGACCGGGGTGATGCCCAGCAGCTGGAGGACGAGCTTGCGCCGCTCCTCGGGGCGCTGCTGGGACAGGGCGGCCAGCTGCTTCTGCTCGGCGTAGACCGAGGCCCGGAAGGCGGCGTCGTCCATGCCCAGGACGGAGTGGACGTAGCGGGCGGTGTCCCGAGCCCCCTCGGCCACCTGCAGGCCGTCGGCGTGGGCCCGGGCCTTGACGGTGGCGTTGGCCCCGGTGATGGTGCGGCGCACGACGTAGAGGTGGCCCTCGTGCTCGAACTCCAGCTCGGCCACGCAGTCGCCCTTCACCCCCGCGGTGCGGACCTGGTCGAGGCTCGTGCGGGCCCGGCCGAAGAGGGCGAAGCGGATCGACTCCAGCAGCGTGGACTTGCCGGCCCCGTTGAGCCCGTACACCCCGACCAGCCCGGGCGGCAGCTCCAGGTCGAGGGGCTGCTCGAAGACCCGGTAGTTCTGCAGGTAGAGGCGGGTGATGCGCACCCCTACCCCACCGCCTCCTCGACGGCCCGGGCCAGCTCGTCGCGGCCCCGGGTGCGGATCCACTCCTTGTCGTAGCCCGGCATGTCCTGGCCCTCGACGTAGCGGTCCCACTGGGAGGGGATGCTCGACAGCTCGGGCAGCTCCACCGCCGACGCGCTCATGGCGAAGTCGGGCTCCAGCTTGAGCAGGAGGGCGGCCGCCGCCGCCTCTCGCAGCGCCTCGCGGTCGAGCAGGCGGTAGGCCTCGGGGTCGACCCCCTCCAGGAACAGGCGGGCCACCGCCCCCTCGGGCACCGTGGCGGCCCGCTCGAGGACCTGGTCGGCCACCTCGGCCGGCGACAGGCCGAGGGCGTGAACCGCCGCCAGGGTGACCAGCGGGCGCTGGCCGGCCAGGGGCAGGTGGCGGCACTCCCCCGTCTCGGTGTCGAGGGTGACGATGCCCTTGGGCTTCTCGGGGTCGTCGGCGAAGGAGTAGGTGTCGGTGGCCCCCGCGTACCAGATGCCCCGGTCGACCTGGGTGTGGAAGTGGTAGTGGCCGAGCAGCACGAGGTCGGACCGCAGCGCCCCGGCGTCGACCTCGATCTCGTTGATGTCGGCGTGGCTGGGCTCGACCTGGGTGACCCGGGGGTGGGTGAGCAGGAGGTTGGTGCGATCGAGGCTGCGGGACCGGTCGGCCTCGGCCAGGGCGTCGAGGGTGGCCTCCACGGTGAGCATCTGGGGCACGCAGTGCACCACCAGCCCGGGCAGCTCGAAGCGCTCGTAGGCCATGCGGTGGGCGAAGCCCACCTCGGGGAAGGTGTCGGCCAGGGCCGAGTAGGGGCTGCCCGTGCCCGGCAGGCGGGGGGTGTCGTGGTTGCCGCTGATGACGACCGCCTTCACCCCGTGGTCGCGGATGCGGGCCAGCGCCCGCTGGGCCACCCGGAACGAGCGGTAGGTGGGCCGGGGGTGATCGAACACGTCGCCCAGCCACACGACGAGGTCGGGCTGCTGGGCCAGGGCCAGCTCGACGGCCGCCTCGAACGAGATCTCGAAGTCGCGCTCGCGCTGGTTGACCCCCTCGGGCGTGGTGAACGAGTAGTACGAGCGCCCGAGGTGGGCGTCGCCGATCGCCGCCACCTTCATAAGTCGACCATCAGTCGACGAAAGCGGCCACGTTGGGCGGGGCCACGGG
>DATLGZ010000391.1:0-2365 GCA_035540235.1 Acidimicrobiales bacterium
GCCAGGTAGGCGACGAGGGGGGCGGTGTCGGCGGTGGAGAACCGGCCAACCCCCCGGGCCACCACCACCCGGCGGTCGGTGAGGAAGGGCGGGGTCTGGGCCGCATCGACCACGGCCCGGGCCTCGAAGTCCCCTCCGGCCATCTCCTCTACGACCAGGCCGGCGTCGGCCCCCCCCACGAGCTCGGCCACCAGCCGGCGGACGGCGTCGCCCACCGCCACCTCGTCGCTGCCCCGGACGAGGTAGGCGGGGAGGCGGGCGGAGGTCACCGCTGCGCCTCCAGGATGGCGGCCAGCACGGCGCACACCCGCCGGGCGGCGCGGGGGTCGGGCGTGCGCACCAACCGCCAGCCGGCGGCCACGGCGGTGGCCACCGCCGCCGGCGAGGGGGCGGGACCGGCGTCGTAGGCCAGCGGCCAGCCCAGGGCCGCCAGCCGGCGGGCGGCGCCCAGCATCCCGGGACCGGCGGGGAGGGCGGGGCCGAGCAGCAGGCGCGCCGGCGGGACCCCCAGGGCGACGGCGGCGTGGGCTCGTTCCACGATGGTGGCGGGGTCGGCGCCCGCGCCGAACAGGCCGAGGACCGCCGCCCGGTGGGCGGCGGCGGCCCGGACCGTGGCCCCGTCGGCCAGCCCGCGGGGGTCGATGACCAGGGCGGCGCCGGCCCGGCCGGCCGCCTCCACGTCCTCGGGCCCGTGCACGACGGCCGCCACCGCCACTGCTGGCGCACCGGCTGCGCCCGCCGTCTCCGCCACGCCCGCCACCTCTGTTGCGCCGACCTCGACGACGTCGGCGTCGCCGCTGGCGGCGGGGCGGGTGGCCACCACCAGGGCGCGCGCCGTTAGGTCGTAGGCCCGCGTGCCCAGGGTGACCAGCACGGTGGTGGACGCTACCCGGGAGGCCCCCGGCCGCCCGCTCTGGTGACGGTGACGGCCAGGCGGTCGCCGGCGTGGTCGACGTGGACGGTGAGGGCGCCGACCTCGATCGCCGTCCCGGCCGGCGGGACCTGGGCGCCGAGGAGGCGGGCGCGGGCCGGGGCGAGCACGAGGCGGGCGGGGTAGCGCCGCTGCACGACCTCGGCGCGGCGGGCCTCGGTGCCGCCCGGGCGGCTGGCCACCAGCACGTCGAGGTCGCGCACGCCGGCCAGGTGCAGGGCGGACATGATGCGGTCGGGGTCACCCACCGCCCCGTCGAGCACCAGCACGGTGGCGGAGCCGGCGCGCCACAGGGTGGCGCCGGAGCCCACCGGCCGCCCGTCGATGATCCCGGGCCGGGCCACCGACAGGGCGGGGCCCGCCACCCCCGCCACCACGGCGGCGGCCAGGCCGCCGGCCAGCACGACCCGGCGGCGCCGGCCCGCGGCCCAGGCGGCCAGGGCCACGCCCGCGGCCAGCACGGCCACGTGACCCATGCCCAGCTGCCCCAGGGGCAGGGCGGCGCCCGCCCGGGCCACCGCCGCCACCCAGCCCACCAGGGCGGCAGTGGGGAGGTGGGCGACGGCCGCGAACGTGCCCCCGACCACCCCCGCCGGCAGGCCGGCCACCAGCCCCCACATCATGAGGGGGCCGGCGGCAGGGGCGGCCAGCAGGTTGGCCAGCAGGGCGGCGACGGGCAGCCCTCCGAACAGGGGCACGAGCACGGGGGCCACCCCCGCCTGGGCCGCCATGGTCACCCCCAACGCCTCGGCCAGCGGGCGCGGGCCGGGGATGCGCCGGGTCAGGGCCCGGCCCAGCAGGGCGATCCCCGCGCACGCCCCCACCGACAGCCGGAAGCCGATGGAGTGCACGAGCAGGGGGTCGACGAGCAGGAGCCCGCCCACCGCCAGGGCGAGGACGCGCGCCGTCGAGGCGGGGCGGCCGGCGGTGGCGGCCAGCATCGTCACCCCCGCCATGGCGACCGCCCGGATCACCGACGGCTCCCACCGGGTGAGGGTGCCGAACACGACGAGGATGGCGGCGCCCGCGGCCAGGCGGCCGCCGAGGCCGAGGCGGCGCAGGGCAGGGCCGGCCACGGCCAGCACGAAGGCGACGTTCTGGCCGGAGACCACCAGCAGGTGGGCCAGGCCCGAGGCCCGGAAGTCGTAGGCGACCTCGGGGGGCTGGCCCCGGCGGTCGCCCAGGACGAAGCCGGCGTAGAGGCTGCGGGGGCCGGGGCCCAGCGACGACGCCCCCGCCATGAGGGTGCGGCGGAGGCTGTTCGCCACGCGGGCCACCGGCCCGCCCGGGGACCAGTCGCCGACGGAGGTGACGGTGAGGCGGGCGGACACGTGGCGGGGGGCGAGGCGGAGCCGGTCGGAGGGCGGCACGGGCTGGAGGTGGCCGGACACGAAGGCCCGCTCGCCGGCCAGCCGCCCCGCCAGCCGCCCCGCC
>DATLGZ010000392.1:0-1966 GCA_035540235.1 Acidimicrobiales bacterium
CCGGCCGCCCCCGTCCACGTGGAGGCCACCGACGGGGCCGGCAACACGTCGACCGTCGAGGTGGTGGTGCCGGTGGCCTACCCCGGCGGCCAGGGCGTGCACGTGACGGCGGCGGCGTGGGCCTACGAGCCCCTGCGGCGGGGGATCCTGGCGCTGGTCGACGCCAAACTGGTGTCGGTCGTGCAGCTCGACCTCAAGGACGAGGGCGGCATCGTGGGCTACGACTCCAACGTCCCCCTGGCCCGCCAGATCGGCGCGGTGCGGCCCGAGTACCGCCTCCGGGAGGCGGTGGCGGAGCTGCGGGCCCGGGGAGTGCGGGTCATCGGCAGGATCGTCGTCTTCCGCGACCCGGTCCTGGCCACGTGGGCCTGGAACAACGACCGGCGGGACTGGGTCGTGCACGCCGCCGACGGCGGGCTGTACGGCGCCTCCACCTACGGCGGCTTCACCAACCACTCGCACCCGGACGTCCACCGCTACAACCTCGACCTCGCCCTGGAGGCGGCCGACGCCGGCGTCGACGACATCATGTGGGACTACATCCGCCGCCCCGAGGGCGACCCGGCGGCGATGGTGGTGCCGGGCATGGAGGGCAGCTCGGCCGACGGGGTGGTCCGCTTTCTGGCCACGGCCGGGGCGGCATTGCGGGAGCGGTGCGCCTACCACGGGGCGGCGGTCTTCGGCATCGCCGCCGACCGCCCCGACGCCATCGCCCAGGACATCCCCCGCATGGCCCGCCACGTGAACTACCTGTCGCCCATGGTCTACCCGTCGCACTGGGTGCCGGGGGAGTACGGGGTGCGCAACCCCAACGCCCAGCCCTACGACATCGTCAAGGTGGTGCTCGAGCACTTCCAGGAGAAGGTGGCGGGCACGGGGGCGGTGCTGATGCCCTGGCTGCAGGACTTCAGCTGGGGCCACCCCTACGGCCCCCGCGAGGTGCGGGCCCAGATCGACGCCGCCGCCGCCGCCGGGGCGCCCGACTGGCTCCTGTGGAACGCGGGAGCGGTGTATACGCCGGGGGCGCTGCACCCGTCGCTGGTGCGCCTGCGGGAGTGAGCCGGCGCCGCGCCCCCGCCACCGCCGCCACGCCGTAGGCGGCCAGGGCCAGTGTGGCCGTCGCCGCCCACGGCTCGCGCCCCACGGCGGCCGCATCCGTGCCCGCTTCGAAGACCAGCTCGCGGTAGGTGCGGGTGGTGGGGGCGGGCAGGGCCACCCCCGACGCGAGAGGGCCCTCGAGCCCGTCGAGGCGGAGGGTGTACAGGGTCGATCGCAGCCGCAGCGTCCAGAAGGCCTTCAGCCCGTCGACGGCCAGGTCGCCGCCGTCGCCGGAGATGGTGATCTCCAGCGGGCGGCCCGACGGCCCGACGCGCGTCACCGACGCGGAGCGGGGCCCGCCGCGGTAGCCCAGGCGGCGGGCGAACTCGGCGAGGGGGAGGCGCAGCTCCCACGGCTGGGGGTCGCCGGCGTAGGTGACGGGCCGGAGGTAGGGGTAGTCGCCGCCCGTCACCCCGAACCCCTCCTCGGGGGTGGCCGTCACCCCGCCGGCGCTGGCCGAGTACACCGCCTCGGCCAGCGACCCGCCGTGCACCAGGACCTGGCCCCGGGTGTCGGCCACCGCCCTGTTCATGGCCGCGTACTCGGCCTGCTCGCCCAAGTACACCTGGCACTGCTGGGTGGAGCACAGCGGCCGCCCGCCGGCCATGGCGTCGAGGGCGTAGGTGCGGGCCACGATGGCCTGGGCCTGGAGGCCGGCGGCCGGCCACGAGGGGTCGATCACCTCGCCCATGCCCCGCAGGTAGACCTCCACGTCGAGCTCGTTGAACAGCTGGAGGCCGCCGCCGCCGGCTGCCGCCTCGACCCGCCCCCGGTACCGGCGCCCGAGGTCGGCCACCGCCACCACGCCGCCGTCGGCGGGCACCGCCCACAACGAGCGGGACGACGTGGGGGTGCGGGGCTCCTCGGC
>DATLGZ010000393.1:0-13266 GCA_035540235.1 Acidimicrobiales bacterium
GGCGTGGGCGGGCTGGGGTCGGACTTCGCCGCCGCCACGCTGGGGTCGCTGGCCGTCGCCTCCGCCGTGCTGTTCGTCTCCGACGCGACCCAGGAGTACACCGCCCTCGAGCTGGAGTTCCTCGACGCCGCCCGGCGGGCGTGCCCCGAGGTCCTGGCGGTGCTCACCAAGGTCGACGTCTTCCCCGACTGGGACGTGGTGAGGGCGAACGACGAGGCGTGGCTGGCCGGCGCCCACCTCGACGCTCGACTGGTGGCCATCTCCGCCGAGCTGTCCCGGCGGGCCAGCCGGGGGGCGCGGCCCGAGCTCGAGGGCGAGTCGGGGCTGCCCGCCCTGGTCGAGCGGCTCGGCCAGGTGCGGGCCCGGGGCCGGGCCCGCATGGCGGCCGCCGCCGCCGCCGAGCTGCACGCCGTCACGAGCCAACTGGCCGCACCGCTGCGGGCCGAGCAGGACGCGCTGGCCGACCCCTCCGCCGCCCTGGCCGGGTTGGTGGCGGCCGAGGACGAGGCCCGCCAGCTCACCGGCGCCATGGCCGAGTGGCTGGTGCTGCTGGAGGACGGCATCACCGACATCGCCGACGACATGGGCCACCAGGTCTCCCGCCGCCTCCTCGAGGTCAGGCGGGAGGCGGAGCAGACGGTCACCGCCACCGATCCCTCCTCGACGTGGGACGAGTTCGAAGCCGCCCTGACCCGCCGGGCGGCGGCGGAGATGGCCGCCGCCTCGCAGTCCCTGGCCTCCGCCGCCGACCAGCTGGCCCGCCGGATCGCCGAGCACTTCGCCGCCCACGAGGCGGTGATCACCCCCGCCCTCCCCCTGCCCGGGGCGGCGCTCGACCTCCCGGCAGCGCTGGAGTACGAGAGCGACGGCGCCCCGCTGTGGCGGGGCGAGCTGTTCGAGGCGGGCTGGGGCGGGGCGGAGGCGATGGGCGCCATCGCCGGCATGCTGTCGATCAGCGTGTTCAACCCCTTCGCCGTCGTCATCGGCGTGCTCATGGGCGGGAGGAGCCTGCGCCAGGCCCGCCATCGGGAGCTGCAGGAGCGGCGCCAGCAGGCCATGCAGTCGGTCGACCGCTACCTCGACGAGGCGGCGAAGGAGGCCGCCCGCCAGCGGCAGTCGGCCCTGCGCCGCATCCGGCGGGAGCTGCTGGCCTTCTACCGGCGGCGGGCCGACGGGCTGTACCGCTCCGCCCGCGACTCCCTCGCCGCCGCCCGCCGCGCTCTCGACGCCGACCGGCCGGGCCGGGAGGCGCGGGCCGCCGAGGTCGCCGGCGCGCTGGCCCGCCTGGGAGACGTGGACGCCCGCGCTCAGGAGCTGGCCGCCCGGCTGATGGCCTCCGAGGGGGGCCGGACCTGAGCGGGGGCGGCTTTCTCGCCGACGTGCGCGCCGCCGTCGACCTCGCCTCGGCGGTCTACCGGGGCGCGCCGGCGGAGGCGACGGTGCGCGAGCTGGCCGCCCGCCTCGACGAGCCGCTGCGGGTGGCCATCGCCGGCAAGGTCAAGGCGGGGAAGTCGACGCTGCTCAACGCCCTCGTGGGCGACGAGCTGGCCCCCACCGACGCGGGTGAGTGCACCCGCTTCGTCTGGTGGTTCCACGACGGGATCACGTACCGGGCCGTGCTCCACCCCCGCCGCGGGGCGCCCGTGCCGGTGCCGTTCGTGCGGGAGGCGGGCGCCATCCAGGTCGACCTGGGCGGCATGGCCCCGGCCGACGTGGATCACCTCGAGATCGAGTGGCCCAGCGGGGCGCTGCGCTCGATGACCCTCATCGACACGCCCGGCATCGCCTCCGCCACACCGGAGCTGGCCGCCGCCGCCCGCGACTTCCTCGCTCCCGAGGACGAGCGGGCCACGCCCGCCGACGCCGTCGTGTACCTCATGCGCCACGTCCACTCCGCCGACGTGCGCTTCCTGGAAGCGTTCCACGACGACGAGTACGCCCAGCCCAACCCGCTCAACACCATCGCCGTCCTCTCCAGGGCGGACGAGCTGGGAGTGGCCCGGCCCGACGCCATGGAGTCCGCCGAGCGGGTGGCGGCCCGCTACCGGGGCGACCGCAAGCTGCGGCGACTGTGCCAGGCGGTGGTGCCCGTGGCCGGGCTCCTCGCCCAGGCGGCGGGCACGCTGCGGGAGCGCGAGCACCGGCTGGTGGGGCAGCTGGCCGCCCTGCCTGCGGCCGAGCTGGACGACCTGCTGCTGTCGGTCGACCGTTTCAGCACCTGGCCGTCGGCGGTGGACGCGGGCGAGCGGGCCGAGCTCCTCCGCCGCCTCGGCCTCTACGGGGCCCGCCTCGCCTGCTCGCTGGTGCGGGAGCACCGGGTGACGACCGCCCGCCAGCTGGCGGACGCCCTGCTCCAGGCCAGCCGGATCGACGACCTGCGGGAGCTGCTGGCCTCCCAGTTCAGCGCCCGGCGCGACCTGCTCAAGGGCAGGGCGGTGCTGCTGGCCCTGGAGGGGCTGGCCCAGCGCAACCCGGCGCCCGGGAGCGACAAGTTGGAGGCGGCCGTCGAGCGGGTCCAGTCGAGCGCTCACGAGCTGGCCGAGGTGCGCCTCCTCAACGCCCTCCGCACCGGGGCGGTGGCCATGCGGGAGGCGGACCGGGCCGAGGCCGAGCGGCTGCTGGGCGGCGACGGCGCCGATGCCCACCGTCGCCTGGGCCTGGAGCCCGACGCCGGGGAGGCGGCGGTGGCCGAGGCCCTGTCGGCGGCGCTGGCCCGCTGGCAGCGGCGGGCCGAGAACCCCCTGGCGCCGGCGGCTCTCGTAGACGCCGCCCGCGTCCTCGTGCGCTCGTGCGAGGCCCTGGCGCACCGGCGACCGGCCCCGTCTCCGGACTGAGCCGTCCCCGGATCGAAACGTCCCCGGATCGAAACGTCTCTGTAGCCGTAGGACCGTGACCCGGGGCGATCCGTTGGTTACGTTGACAACCGTTGCAAGATGCAACGACCCCGAGGGCCACGGGGACGGGTACGGAAGGAGGTGGTCGTAGAGCAGGAGAGGCCGCGACCCCAGTGGTCGGGCCCGACGAGCCCCTGATCCTCCGATGGACTCCGCCGCCGGCAAGCCGTGCCGGCACGAGATCAGCCCGGCCGTCACAGCTCCTCCTCATGACGATCGAACCCTCCACGTGCCCCAGAGCGCAGAGTGACATCGATTTCCGGGCCCCCCGGGTAGGCGACGCAGCGGCGGTGTGGCGGCTCGCCGGGAGGTGCGGGAGCCTCGACCAGAACTCTCCCTACGCCTACCTCCTGGTGTGCACCCACTTCGCGGCCACCTCGGTCGTGGCGGTGCGAGACGGTGAGGTGGTGGCCTTCGCCGCCGCCTACCGGCCGCCGACCGAGCCGGGCGCGCTCTTCGTCTGGCAGGTCGCCGTCGACGAGGGCGTGCGCCGCCGCGGCGTCGGCCGGGCCGTCCTGCAGGCCCTGCTCGAGCGGCCCGCCAGCGCCGACGCCCGCCACCTGGAGGCCACTGTCACCCCGTCCAACCAAGCGTCGCAGCGTCTCTTCCGGAGCTTGGCGTCGGACAACCGGGCCCCCTGTCACGTGTCGCTCATGTTCCCGCCGTCGGCCTTCCCGGCCGGGCGGCACGAGGCCGAGCTGCTCTTCCGCATCGGCCCGCTCCCGCGCCGCCCGCCCCATACCGCCGCGCCCGCCGCCCCAGGCGGCGAGGCGCCCAGCCCTCTGGAGAACCCGCCATGAAGACGATCGAACGCCTCGAGTCCGAAGTTCGTGCCTACTGCCGCCAGTGGCCGGTCACCTTCGTCTCGGCCAACGGGTCACGAATGACGGACGCCGGCGGTCGCCGGTACCTCGACCTGTTCGCCGGCGCCGGCTCGCTGAACTACGGCCACAACCACCCGGCGCTCAAGGCGGCGGTGCTCGCCTACCTGGGCGGCGACGGCATCGTCCACAGCCTGGACATGGCGACGGCGGCCAAGGAGCGCTTCCTGGAGACGTTCGAGCGGGTGGTCCTGCGCCCCCGGGGGCTCGACTACAAGGTGCAGTTCACCGGGCCGACCGGTACCAACTCGGTGGAGGCGGCGTTGAAGCTGGCTCGCAAGGTGACCGGTCGCCACCGGGTGGTGAGCTTCACCAACTCCTTCCACGGCATGACGCTCGGGGCGCTGGCCGTGACGGGGAACGCGGCCAAGCGCAGCGGCGCGGGCATGCCCCTGGGCTCCACCGCCTGCTTTCCCTTCGACGGCTACCTCGGCGAGGAGGTGGACACGCTCGGCCTGCTCGAGGCCATGGTCGAGGACGCGGGGAGCGGGCTCGACCGGCCGGCGGCGGCCATCGTGGAGACGGTGCAGGGAGAGGGCGGGGTGAACGTGGCCTCGCACCGGTGGCTGCGGGGCCTGTCCGACCTGTGCCGGCGCCACGGCATGCTGCTCATCGTCGATGACATCCAGGTCGGCAACGGCCGCACCGGCCCTTACTTCAGCTTCGAGCCGGCCGGCATCACGCCCGACATCGTGTGCCTCTCCAAGTCGCTGAGCGGCTACGGCCTCCCCCTCGCCGTCACCCTCATCCGGCCCGAGCTGGACGTGTGGTCGCCCGGTGAGCACAACGGCACCTTCCGCGGCCACAACCCCGCCTTCGTCACCGCCACCGCCGCCCTGGAGACGTTCTGGACCGACGGCAACCTGAGCAGGGAGGTGGCCCGCAAGGCGGGGCGGATGGAGGCCGCCCTCGACCACCTGGCCCAGGCCTACCCCGAGCTGGGAGGCGAGGTGAGGGGCCGAGGCATGCTTCAGGGGATCGCCTGCGAGCCTGCGTCCCTGGCCGGCGAGGTCGCCGAGGCCGCGTTCGACAGGGGCGTCATCCTGGAGACGTCGGGTGCGGAGGGCCAGGTGATCAAGCTCCTGCCCCCCCTGGTGATCGACGACGACGACCTCGAAGAGGGGCTGACCCTGCTCGACCTTTCCATGGCCGACGTGCTCGGGGTGGCGGCCCGCGGGGAGCTCGAGCAGCTGGCCACCGTCTGAGCCGGAGGAGGCGACCATGATCGTCAGGACCCTCGACGACGTCGAAGGCACCGACCGGGCGGTGGACGCGCCCACCTTCGTGAGCCGGCGCCTGCTGCTGGCGCGCGACGGGACCGACTTCTCGTTGCACGACACCACGCTCCACGGCGGCACGAGCACCACCATGGAGTACCGCCACCACGTGGAGGCGGTGTACTGCCTGTCGGGCGAGGGCGAGGTGGAGGACCTCACGACCGGGCGCTGCTGGGCGGTCCGCCCCGGCCTGCTCTACGTCGTCGACGTCCACGAGCGCCACGAGCTGCGGGCCACCACCGACCTGCGCGTGCTGTGCGTGTTCACCCCGCCGCTCGTGGGTCCCGAGGTGCACGACCGCGACGGCGTCTACCCCCGCCTGACGCCGTCGGGGGCGGCCGACCGCTACCCGACCCGCACGGGCGCCAAGCCCGTCCTCCTGCCCCGCCTCGACCCGGTCGTCCACGACTGGGACGGCCCCGGCCCGCTGGACACCGCCCAGTTGGAGTCGTTCGAGCGGGACGGCTTCCTCCACCTCGCAGGGCTGTTCAGCCCGGACGAGGTGGCCGCCATGCGGGGCGAGATGCTGGCCCTGGCCGGGCGGCCGGCGCTGCGCGACTCAGGACGGCTGGTCATCGAGCCCGCCGGCGACGTGGTGCGGTCGGTGTTCGAGGTGCACCGCCTGAGCGAGGTCTTCGGCGCCCTGGCCGCCGACCCCCGCCTCGCCGGGCCCGCCCGCCAGCTCCTCGGCTCCGACGTGTACGTGCAGCAGAGCCGGGTGAACTACAAGCCCGGCTTCGGGGGCGAGGGCTTCTACTGGCACTCCGACTTCGAGACGTGGCACGCCGAGGACGGCCTGCCCGCCATGCGCACGGTGAGCTTCTCGATCGCCCTCACCGACAACCTGGCGGTCAACGGGCCCCTGATGATCATCCCCGGTTCCCACCGGACGTTCGTCGCCTGCGCCGGCGAGACCCCGCCCGACCACTACCGCCAGTCGCTGCGCAACCAGCAGATCGGGACCCCCGACGACGAGTCGCTGGGCCGGCTCGTCGAGGAGGCGGGCGAGATCCGTGCCTTCACCGGCGAGGCGGGGGGTGTCACGGTCTTCGACTGCAACTGCATGCACGGCTCGGGCAGCAACATCTCGCCCCACCCCCGCAGCAATGTCTTCATGGTCTACAACAGCGTCGAGAACCTGCCCGTCGAGCCCTTCGCCGCCCCTGCTCGCCGCCCGCCGTTCGTCGCCGCCCGGGACTTCACCCCGGTGTGAGGCCGCCACCCTCGCCCGGTCGGCCGCCCGGTTGGCCGGCAGGGGGAGCATGCAGGGCCACCCGCACCGCCCGGGCCGCCACCGCCAGGGCCTCCAGGCGGGGCTCCGGCTCCCGCTCGAGGTCGGCGATCAGGGCCAGGGCGCGGGCCGTCGGCCTCGGCCGGGCGGCCGTGAAGGCGGCCACCGCGTCGCCGGCGGGGCCGCCGGGACGCTCCGCCAGCACGAGGCGGGCCCCCACCCGCCGCAGCTCGTCCAGGTCGTCGAGCGCCCCCTGCCACGCCGCTTTCGACCAGCGGTCGCCGGCCGGCGCCCGCCCGAGCTGCCCGACCAGGCGGTCGATGCCCAGCCGCGCGCCCACGCCCGCGAACGCCTCCGCCACCTCGGTCACCGGCCGCCCGGTGGCCCGGCCGAGCTCCGCCGCGTCCGGGGTGATGGCCAGCTCCGCCAGCATGCCCCACTCCGGGCCCGGCCGGGCAGGGGTGGCGGCGGCGCCCTCGTCGCCGTCCCTGCCGATGGCGGGCCTGGCCTCCAGGGCGAGGAAGGCGGGGCGGTCCCGGGCCACGGTGGCGTCGATGTCGGCCACCTCCCCCCGGCGCAGGTAGGCCCGGGCCAGCGACTCCAGGAGAGCGGCCAGGGATCCCGCCGCCTCCAGGGCCGCGCCACCCCATTGCCGGGCCTCGTCGCCGTCGAGCTGCCGCCACCGCTCCTGGGCGCCGGCGACACCTTTGGCGATCCAGTAGGCGGAGGTGATCTCGGCCGCATCGGCGCCGGTGTCGGCGGCGAGGCGGCTGACGAACGTCGGGCCCATCCGGTTGACGACCTCGTTGGCCGCTTCCGACGCGATCAGCTCCCGGCGCAGGGTGTGGCGGTCGAGGAGGTGGTCGAAGCGGCCGGCCAGCGCTGACGGGAAGTAGTCCACTAACAGGGGCCGGAGGGCGGGCTGGTCGAGGACCGGCGAGCGGAGCAGGCGGGCGCTCAGGCTGCGCTTGGCCCCCGCCAGCAGGACGGCGATCTCGGGGCGGGTGAGGCCCTCGCCGGCCTCCCGCCTGGCTCGCATCTCGGCGGTGGCCGGCAGCGCCTCGACCGACCGGTCGAGCACGCCCGCTCCCTCCAGCTCAACCATCAGCGTCTCGAAGGCGTCCATCAGCCCCACGCTGGCCGCCGCCCGGCGGCTGAGGGCGAAGCTCTGGTCGCGGCAGTCCTCCAGCACGTCGTCCACCACCTCGGGGCAGACCTCCTCGAGGAGGTCGTCGCGCTCCTCGGGCGCCAGCGCCCCAGCCTCGATGGCGGCGCCCAGGAGGATCTTGATGTTCACTTCCCGGTCGGAGATGCCCACGCCCGCCGAGTTGTCGATGGCGTCGGTGTTGACGCGGACGCGGCGGCGGGCCAGCTCGACCCGCGCCCGCTGGGTGAAGGCGAGGTTGGCGCCCTCGGCCACCACCCGGGCCCGGACGTCGGAGGCGGGCACCCGGACGTCGGCGTTGGCCCGGTCGCCGACGCCGGCGTCGGGCTCGTCGCTGGCCCGCACGAACGTGCCGATGCCGCCGGCGAAGAGTAGGTCCACCGGCGCGCCCAGGATCGCCCGGATCAGCTCGGCAGGGGTGAGCTCGGCCTCGTCGACGCCCAGGGCGGCGCGTGCCGGTTCGCTCAGCTCCACCCGCTTGGCGAGGCGGGGCCACACGCCCCCGCCCGGGCTGAGGAGGGCGCGGTCGTAGTCCTGCCACGACGAGGAGGGGAGGGCGAACAGCCGAGCCCGCTCGGCGTAGGACGCGGCCGGGTCGGGGCTGGGGTCGAGGAAGATGTCGCGGTGGTCGAAGGCGGCCACCAGGCGGAGCCGGGGCGATCGCAGCATCCCGTTGCCGAACACGTCGCCGGACATGTCGCCGATGCCGGCGACGGTGATGGTGTCGCGGTCGGGGTCGGTCCCCAGCTCGGCGAAGTGGTGGCGGACGGCCACCCAGGTTCCCCGGGCGGTGATGCCCAGCTCCTTGTGGTCGTAGCCCCGTGACCCTCCCGACGCGAAGGCGTCACCCAGCCAGAAGCCGAGCTTGGTGCTGACCGCGTTGGCCAGGTCCGACAGGCCGCTGGTGCCGCGGTCGGCCGCCACCACCAGGTAGGGGTCGTCACCGTCGCGCCGCCCGGGCACCGGCGCCACCGTGCCGCCCACGACGTTGTCGGTGATCTCCAGCAGGCACCGGATGAAGATCTCGTAGGCATGGGGGACGTCGGCGGCCCCCGCCGTGCCGGACCGTCCCCGCTTCACGACGAACCCGCCCTTGGCCCCGGTGGGCACGATGTGGGAGTTCTTGAGGACCTGGGCCCGCATGAGACCGAGGACCTCGCTGCGGTAGTCGTCGGGCCGCTCGCTCCACCGGATCCCGCCCCGCGCCACCGGGCCCCAGCGGAGGTGGACTCCCTCCACCGACGGGCCGTAGACGAAGATCTCCCGGTAGGGCACGGGGCGGGGCACGTCGGGCACCCGGGCGCTGTCGAACTTGAGGGCGAGGTGGGGGCCGCCCGCCACCGAGCGGTTGGTGCGCAGGGTGGCGTCCATGAGGGCGAGGAAGCCCCGGAGGATGCGGTCGTGGTCGAGGCGGGCGACGGCGTCGCAGCCGGCCACCACCCGCTGGCGCAGCTCGGCCACCAGCTCCGGCCCGGCACCGGGCGAGGGCTCGAAGCGGGCCGCGAACAGGTCTACGAGAGCGCGGGCCACGGCCCCGTTCTCCACCAGGACGTTGGCGACGTTGGCGGTGGTGAAGCCGGCGCCGACCTGGTTGCGGTAACGGTGGTAGGCGCGCAGCAGCACCACGTCCTGCCACGAGAGGCCGGCGTGCAGCACCAGGCGGTTGAACGAGTCGACCTCGGCCCGGCCCTCCCAGAGGGCCTGGGCGGCGTGGGCCAGGCGATCGCCGACCCGCTCCACGGCCAGCGGCGCCCCGGTCGGGTCGGTGACCCGGAAGTCGTGGAGGTGCACCCGGTGGTCGCCCGAGCCGAGCACGCTGGGATGCTCCTCGACGGCCCACAGGCCGAGGCTCTCGATGATGGGCAGGAAGCGGGAGAGCACCACCGGCGCCCCCACGCTGAACACCTTGAAGCGGGCGTCGCCGGGGGCGGCCCGGTCGGGCGTGAGGACGACGCTCAGGGCGCCGGCCCGGCCGTCGGCCGTGCCCCAGCCGGCCGCCGCCACCCGGTCGAGCTCGAGCACGTCGTCCACCGCGTGGGCGGCCGGCACGGCGTCGCGGTACCCGCCCGGGAACCAGTCGGCCCACGCCCGCACCAGCTGGGCGGCGCGCTGCTCGCCGACGCGGACGGCGAGGGCGGCCGTCAGCTCCTCCTCCCACGTGCGGCACAGCAGGCGCACCTCGCGGCCCAGGGCGTCGAGGGGCTCGGCGGGCATCTCGCCCTCGACGTGGATGACGATGCGCACCACCGCGTCGGCCCGGTCGCCCAACGACACCTGGGCCTCGACCCGGCTGCCGTCGAGCTGGGCCAGCAGGAACCGCTCCAGCCGGTGGCGCAGGGCCGAGCTGTAAAGCTCCTGGGGAATGGAGAGCAGAGCCGAGACGGTGCGGCTCGCCGGCTCGGGGCGGAGCAGCACCCGCACGTCGTGCTGCTCCTCGGCGGCCAGCAGGTCGACGAGCAAGCCCCGCAGGCTGGCCACGTCGGCCTCGAACAGCTCCTCCTTGGGCAGCACCTGGAACAGCGACACCAGGGTCGCCTCGTCCTGGCTGCCCTCGGGCACGTCCTCCATCTCCAGGATGCGGCGGAGCTTGAACCGCAGCACGGGCGTGAGGGCGGCCGGGGCGGCGTTCGCCTTGGAGCTGAAGACGCCGGCGATGCGGAAGACCCCTGCCAGCTGGCCGTCGGCCACCTCAGCAACGTCGATGCGGTGGACGGCGACCTGGCGGTGCACGGTGCTCACGTCGGCGGTGGCCGCGATCCGCAGTACGTGGCCGGCGTTGCCGGCGTCGGCGGGCATGCGGCGCAGGGGAGCACCGGGCCGCGACAGGGTGCCGAGGGCATCGGTGATGGCCGCTTCCGCCACCTCAGCTTCGGGCGGCTCGTGGCCCTCCTCGTCGGGCACGGGCAGCCGGCACGTCCCCAGCACGACGAAGTTGTCGTCGAGCAGCCACTCCAGCAGCTCGACCGCCTCCACCACCTCGTCGAAGGGGTAACGCAGCACGGCCCGCTGGTGGAGCTGGGCGGCGGCGCTCGCCACCGCGTCGCGCATGGCGTCGTGGTCGCCGGTGGCGGCGAATACGTCGAGCAGCACCCGCCGCACCGCCTCAACGACGCCGGCACGGGCCCCGGGAGGGACGCGCTCGCCCAGCTCGACCTGCACGAAGGCCTCCCGGTGGCGGGCGGGACGGGCCGCCAGCACCGCCACCAGCGCGCCGGTGGGCCCCCGCTCGGCGCCGAACACGGGGTGGTGGAGGCTCACCACGCGGTGGCCCAGCCGGTGCAGCTCCTCCCGGACCGTCGTCACGATGAACCGGCGGTCGTCGCAGCTGACCTCGAGCACGCTGCCGGCCGGCGCCCGGCCGCCGAGCACCGCGGGGGGGTCGGTGAGGCGGACGCCGATCTCGCCCGGCGGACGGCCGTCGACGAACCGGAAGGCGTCGAGCACGGCCCCCGCCGCCGTCCCCGGGGGGGCCGCCTCCAGCTCGGACGGCGGCACCCGGCGGAGGACTGCGTGGGCGAACGCCTCCAGCACCGGGCCCCTTCCCCCCTGGGCGCTCAGCTCGGCGAGGACGGGCCCGAGGCCTTCCGCTTGCTGCCCGCCCGCCGGTGGCGGGACGTCCTCCTCCCGCACCGTCACTCCCGTCCGTCCCCGTCGCCATCCGGCACAGGGCCAGTGTGCCAGCGGCCCGTTCTGAGGCTCGAATTGGACACTGCAGGTACATTTCCCGCCTCACTTCGCATCGCCGCCGCAACCATGCCCACCGTTCACCCCCGCTCCCCGCTCGCGCCCCCGAGGCTGGCGGAGAAGGTCCCGTACCTGGTCGTGTTCGGCGTGGCGTTCGGGCTGCGGCTGCTGGTCCCGCTCACCAGCCGGGGCCTGGTCGGCAACTACAGCTACGACGCCGGCGTCTACTACTCGGCGGCGGCCGCCCTGGTCTCCGGCCGCCTTCCCTACCAGGACTTCATCCTGCTCCACCCGCCCGGTGTCGCCCTGGCGCTGGCGCCGGCGGCGTGGGTCGGGCGGCTCACCAGCGACCACACCGGCTTCGCTCTGGCCGCCCTGCAGTTCACCGCGCTGGGTGCGGCCAGCGCCGTGCTGGTGGTCGTGGTCGCCCGCCGGGCGGGCGTGGGCTGGGGGTCGGCCACCGCCGGCGGGCTCTTCTACGCCATGTGGTTCCTCTCGGTCCGCAACGAGTTCGTGAGCCGGCTGGAGCCGCTGGGCAACTTCCTCCTGCTGTGCGGCCTGGTCGGCTACACCGGCATCGGTGGGCGGCACAGCCGGCGGTCGGCCCTGCTGGGCGGGGTCGCCCTGGGGGCGGCCATGGCGGTGAAGCTCTGGTACGCCGCGCCGCTGGCGGTGGTGGTGGGCTTCCTCGTGGCCCGCCGCCGACTTCCCGATGCCGGCCGGGTGGTCGCCGGCGCGGCCGCCGCCATGGTGGTGGTGTGCGGGCCCTTCTTCGCCCTCGCGCCGTCGTCGATGTGGCGGATGGTCGTCTCCGACCAGTTGGGGCGCGACCCGGACAACCCCTTCCGTGCCCTCGTCCTGCTCCAGCGGCTGCCGGCCGGGACGGCGTGGTGGCAGGCGGTCCTTCTCGACGCGGTGCTGCTGGTTGCCGTCGGGCTGCTGCTCGTGCTGGCCCGGCGGGCGGCCGTGGTGCGCCTGCCGGTGGCCCTGTTCCTGGCCCAGGTGGGCGTCCTCCTCGCCGCACCCTCGTGGTTCTCCTCCTATGCCAACTACCTGACGCCCGCCGCCGCCCTCTGCGTGGCCACCGGGGCGGCCGCCGCCGGGGCCACCCACCGGGAGCCCGGCCGGGCCTTCGGTCGGGCCTTCGGTCGGGCCGGCGCCGTCGCCGGTGCCCTCGTCGTCGTCCTGGCGCTGGTGATCCCCGCCAACCGGCTGTGGTACGGGCGGGGCCGGGCCGTGGCCGTGCTGCCGGCGGCGGATCTGGTGGCGGCCGTGGCCGACGCCCGCTGCGTCATGTCCGACTCCCCCATGGCGCTGATCGGCCTCGACGCCCTCGCTCGCGGCCTGGCCAACGGCTGCCCCAACTGGGTCGACGTGACCGGCCGCACCTACGCGCCCGACATGGACGTTCGCGGCCTCGACGGAGAGGCCGTGCCCCGCCTGGCCAACCCCCGCTGGCAGCGCGAGGTGCGCGACTACCTGCTCTCAGGCGACGCGGTGATCCTCGTGCGGGCCAGGGACGCCGGCATCGGCCCCGCCACCTGGGAGGCCATCCGTGCCGGCGGCGTGCTTGGGTCCGACGGCCGGCACACGGTCTACCGGGTCGAGCGTGGGGGAGGCTGACGAGCGTGGTGCTGCCCGATGGCCAGGGTTCGGATCGGACATGAACACCACCTACGTCGCGCTGCTGCGAGGCGTCAACGTGGCCGGCCACGGCACGATCAGGATGGACGAGCTGCGTCGGGTCTTCCTGGCGCTGGGCCACACCGAAGTGGCCACCTACATCCAGAGCGGCAACGTCATCTTCACGAGCGACGTCCCGGTCGACGCCGACAGCCTGCAGAGCGACGTGGGCGCCGAGCTCGGCACCGACGTGACGGTCATGGTGCGATCGGCGGCGGAGCTGGAGGGCGTCGTCCGCCGCAATCCGTTCGCGGGCGCCGACCCCTCGAAGCTGCATGTGGGGTTCCTGGCCCGCCAGCCGCCGGCGGTGAGCCTGGATCTGCAGCGGTTCCGGCCGGAAGAGGCGATCATCGACGGCCGCGAGGTGTACTTCCACCTCCCCAACGGCATCGGCCGGGCCAAGCTGCCGCCCTACCTCGACCGCCAGCTCAAGGTCCCCGTCACCGTCCGC
>DATLGZ010000394.1:0-7557 GCA_035540235.1 Acidimicrobiales bacterium
GCAAGATCCTCTTCCTCGACCCCCAGCGGGTGGCCGAGACCCAGCCCGACCTGCCCCAGCAGGGGTGCAACAACGCGGCCCGTATCGTGCGGGCCCAGGAGGCGGGGGCGCTGGCCGTCGTGCTGGCTCGCATCCAGGTCCAGCCCTTCGCCGCCTCCCCTTACGCCATCGCGTGGGGCGGCGACTGGAAGGGCCTGACCATCCCCGGCCTCATGATCGACGAGGGCGACGCCAACGCCCTGCGCTCGACGCTGTGCCCCCGCCTCGAAGGAGGCGGCTGCGTGGGCGGGGAGGAGGTGCGAGGGTCGGTTATCGACAGCGCCGGCGAGTGGGGCGGGCTCCGCATCCTCGAGGTCGACCCCGACACCGGGATGCGCGAGATCGGCCTCGTCCACTCGCCCAACGGCAAGGCCTTCCCCCCTCCTGACGTGGGCGTGTACGCGCCGGGCCGGGCGGTGGCCCGGGGCGCCACCGCCTACGTGGCCTGGCACTCCGACGGGCTGCGGGTCATCGACGTGGCCGCCGCCCCGCCCCGGGAGGTGGGCCACTTCGTGCCGCCCGACAGCCCCGACCCCTCCGGCACCCTGCCGGCGAAGGCCTCGGTGGTGGGCGTCGCCCTCCTGGAGGGCAACCGGGTGGTGATCACCGACCAGAACAGCGGCCTGTACGTGCTCGACGCCCGCCTGAGCGGCGACGGCCTGCCCCTGGCCGCGACCTTGGCCGCCGCCGCCGGCGGCCTGGCCGTGCTGGCGGCGGCGGCCGTGCTCGTGGCCCGCCGGCGCCGGAGAGCTTCACCGGCCGCCGTCTGAGTCGCCGTCGGCAAGGTGGCAGGCACCCCCCTCGCGGGGCACCTTCAGACCGTGAGCCCGCCGAGGAAGCGGGAGAGGGCCGACCAGCAGCGGTCGGCCGCCTCGAGTTGGGGCGAGTGGCCCACCCCCTCGAGCACCTCCAGGCGGGCGCCGGGGATGGCGGCGGCCAGGCGCTGGCAGTGGGCCAGCATGGTCCGGTCCTCCCCGCCGACCACCACCAGGGCGGGCAGGTCGAGGGTGGTGACCTCGGCAAGGGTGTCGTCCCACGCCGGGAAGCGGGGGGCCATGGCGGTCCACATGTCGGGCGAGCAGGCCACCAGGCGGGCCTCGGCCCGGGCCCGGTGGCCCGGGCGGGCCGCCTCGAGCCTCTCCCGCGCCGCCACCGCCGCCGCGTCGTTCCGGCGGTGGGCCTCCTGGGCGGCGAAGAGGGCGGCCATGCCGCCCTGGCGGACCACGGCCACACCCAGCGCCACCAGCCCGGGGTCGACCGCCAGCGGGCCGTGGAACGTGCTCATCAGCACCAGCCCCTTCACGCGGCCCGGGTGGTCGAGGGCCAGCCGCTGGGCCACCGCCCCGCCCATCGAGTGTCCCACGACCGTGAAGCGGTCCCAGCCGAGGGCGTCGGCCGTGGCCCGCGCGTCGGCGACGAACGACCGGAGGTCGTAGGCCGCCTCGCCCTCCGGCTTGTCGCTCTCGCCGTGGCCCCTGAGGTCGAGGGCGGCGGCGTGCCAGCCCGCCGCCGCCAGGGGCTCGAACAGCGGCTCGAAGTCCTCCTTGGCGCCGGTGAACCCGTGTACCAGGAGCACGGGTCGCCCGCCCCGGCCCCGTTCCTCGACGGCGAGGCTCACCCCGCCCGCCCGCACCCGGCGCGCCGGCATGGGCAGGACGGTAGCCGCGGCCGCCCGTCGGCCCTATCCCGGCGTAAGCTGGCCCGGGGTGGCTCGCCGGCAGAAGCTCTTCCTTGTGCTCCGCATCGGCGCCAGCGCGGTCATGCTGGCCCTCCTGCTGTCGCGCGTCCACATCTCCTCGCTCCTGCCCAAGGACGAGGCGGCGGCCGTCCCTTGGCTCCTCGCCGGCCTGGTGGTGTGGCTGGTGGCCATCGTGCTGGCCACCATCCGGTGGCAGCGGGTGGTGACCGCTCTCGAGCTGCCGGCCGAGCTGCCGCCCCTCCTCTCCCACTCCTTTGCCGGCATGTTCGTCGCCAACTTCCTGCCCTCCACCATCGGCGGGGACGTGCTGCGGGTCTCCCGGCTGACGGCCACCAACGGCCAGGGCCCGGCCTCGTTCGCGTCCGTCGTCCTGGAGCGGCTGACCGGCTTCCTCGTGCTGCCGATGATCACGCTGACCGCCCTCTTCCTCCATCCCGACCTGCTGCAGCTGGGCAACGCCTCGCGGATCGCGTTGCTGCTGTCGGTGGGCACCCTGGTGGCCCTGGCCGGCATCCTCCTGCTGGCCGGCAACGCCCGCCTCGGGCGCCGCCTGGCCGACAACCAGAGCTGGCTGCGGTTCGTGGGCGCCGTCCACCTCGGCTTCGACCGCATCCGCCACCACCCGGGGGCGGTGGCCGGGGTCATCCTGACCGCCGTCGCCTACCAGCTGACGATCGTCCTGGCCGCCTGGATGGCCACCCAGGCCCTGGACATCAACGTGGGGTGGGAGGCGGTGATGGCCTTCATCCCGGTGGTCGCCATGGCCCAGGTGCTTCCCATCTCGGTCAACGGGCTCGGCCTCCGGGAGGGCGCCCTCGTCCTCCTCCTCTCCCCCCTCGGTGTGGCGACGGGCCAGGCCGTGGCCCTGGGCCTGCTGCTCTACGGGATGAACCTGGTGATCAGCCTCCTCGGGGCCCCCGCCTTCGCGGTGGGAGCCCGGCCCGCCATCCGGGCCACCGCATGAGCGGCACCAGCACGCTGCCTGGGACGAGCGCCGCCGAGCGGGCGGCGGCTCCGCCCCGGCGGTGGTGGCGGCACGCGGCCTACCTCGTCGCCTTCTGGGCGGTGTCGAGCGCCATCCGCCGGGCCCCCGCTCCCGCGACCCCGGCGGCGGCCAACGACGGGGGCCGGGTGGCGCGCTGGCCCCCACGGCTGCGTTGGTGGCGGGAGCTCGTCTACATCCTTGCCTTCTACGCCTTGTACAGCGTCGTGCGGAACACCCAGGGATCGGCGGCGGTGTCGGCCGCCCAGGCCATGGCCAACGCCCTCGACATCATCCGCTGGGAGGAGATGCTGGGCATCTACTGGGAGCAGTCGATCCAGCAGGCCTTCCTCGGCAACCGCCTGTTCATCGGCTTCTGGAACGTCTTCTACGGCAGCTTCCACTTCATCGTGACCGCCGGCGCCCTCATCCTGCTGTTCCGCCGCTTCCCCGACCGCTACCGCCGCTGGCGCAACACCCTGGCCTTCACCACCGCCCTGGCCCTGGTGGGCTTCGCCCTGTACCCGCTGATGCCGCCCCGCCTGCTGCCGCCCTCGTTCGGCTACGTCGACACGCTGCGCACCTACGGCGGCCTGTGGTCGTTCGACTCGACCACCATGCAGAAGCTCTCCAACCAGTACGCGGCCATGCCCAGCCTGCACTTCGCCTGGTCGGCGTGGTCGGCGCTGGTGCTCATCTCCGCCGCCCGCACCCGCTGGGCCAAGGCCCTGGCCGCGGCCTACCCGGTCCTGACCCTCTTCGCCATCGTCGTCACGGCCAACCACTTCATCCTCGACGCCGCCGGCGGGGCGCTGGTGCTGGCCGTCGGCGCCCTCCTGGGCTTCCCCCTCGCCGCCCGCATGGACGGTCGCGACCGGCGGCTGACGACCGCCGCCGGCCCCGCCCCGCCGCTGGCGGCGGCGGCCTGAAGCGGCCGTGTCGCCGTCATCGAAGCGGCCCGGTCGCCAGAACCCTCCCCGGCGCGAACGGCGGGAGCCGCCGCCCCCCCCGGCGTCGCCGCCGGCCGGCGCCGACCCCGATCCCACGCCCGACGCCGCCTCCACCACCACCTCCGGCGGCTACGGCCCCCTCGGCCCCCCTACCGGCCGCCATGGCCGGCTGGCCGCCTTCTTCGGCCTCGCCTACGCCCTCGTCGGCTTCGTGGGGTGGTCGCTGCTGCCCGTGGGCGGCGTCCGCCCCACCGATCCCGCCCCGGACATCGCCCGCGAGCTGGCCGACCAGCGGGGCCAGATCAGCGCCGGCATCCTCCTCACCCTCTTCAGCCTGTTCTTCTTCATCGTGTTCCTGTCGTGGCTGCACCGCTGGCTGCGGGACGCCGAGGGTGAGGGGGGCTGGGTGGCCACCGTCGCCCTGGTGGGCGGGGTGCTGCTGGTGGCCATGCTCTCGCTCGTCACCCTCCTGGCCATCGCCGCCAGCGTCCTCGACGACTACGGGGCCGACCCGGTCATCGCCCGCACCCTGCTGGTGCTCCAATGGCAGGCGGTGGCGGTCGCCTTCGTGCCCAGCGCCGCCTTCATCGGGGGGACGGCGTTCGTGGGCCACACCACCGGCGTGCTGCCCCGCTGGCTGAACTACAGCGGCATGATCATCGCCCTCGGCCTGCTCCTGCCGCCCATCGCCTTCCTGCCCTTCCTGCTCTCCAGCTTGTGGACCGGGATGGTGGCCGTCATGCTGCTCCAGCGGTCACGATTCCGGCTCTGACGGATCTGGGTCTGGGCCATCCGCGCCGGGCCGCCGTCCCGAACCTCCGGGGGGTCGCCTCCGGCACCCGGATAACCTGCTGGTCGGCGATCGAGGCGGCGGAAGGAGGACCGTGCGCGTCGCCCCCGTTACGACAGCTGCCCCCTCGAGCCTGAGCTGCATCGCCAGGCGGGTGGAGGAGCGCGTGCGGGCGCTGCTGGCCTCCGAGCGGGCCCGGTGGGCGGCGGTGTCGCCCGACCTGGCCGCCCCCTTCGACGCCCTGGCCCAGCTCGTGCTGGGCGGCGGCAAGCGGCTCCGCCCGGCGTTCTGCCACTGGGCGTTCGTGGGCGCCGGGGGTGATCCCGCCGACCCCCAGGTGGTCGACGCCGGCGCCGCCCTGGAGCTGCTCCACACCTTCGCCCTCATCCACGACGACATCATGGACGGGTCCTCCACCCGGCGGTCGATGAGCACCATCCACGTGCAGTTCGAGGAGCGTCACGCCCTCGACGGCTGGAGGGGCGAGGGGCGCCGGTTCGGCGAGGGAGTGGGCGTGCTGATCGGCGACCTCGCCTTCGTCTACGCCGACCACCTGCTGGCTGCCGCCCCCGGAGACGCCATGGCGGTGTTCACCGAGCTGCGCATCGAGGTCAACCTGGGCCAGTTCCTCGACCTGGTGGGAACGGCCCGGGGCTCCGCCGACGAGGACCAGGCCTGCCGCATCTCGCTGTTCAAGTCGGGCAAGTACACCGTCGAGCGCCCGCTCCACCTGGGGGCGGCGCTGGCCGGCCGCCTCGACGACCTGGCCGCCCCGCTGTCGGCCTTCGGGCTCCCCCTGGGCGAGGCCTTCCAGCTGCGCGACGACCTCCTGGGCGCCTTCGGGGACGAGACCCTGACCGGCAAGCCGGTGGGGGAGGACATCCGCGACGGCAAGCCCACCCTGCTCTACGCCGCCGCCCGCGCCCGCGTGGGCGACCGGGCGCCGCTGCTCGACCGCTACGGGGCGCACGACCTCTCCGACGGCGAGCTCGCCGACCTCCAGGACCTGTTCGTCGAGACGGGGGCGGTGGCCCGGGTGGAGGCGACGATCGAGGACCGGGTGGCCGAGGCGCTGGGCCACCTCGGGCGGGCGCCGCTGGCGGCCACGGCTCGCGAGGCCCTGGCCGAGCTGACGCTGTACGTGGCGGGGCGGGACCGGTGAGGGCCACGCCCGGGGGAGGACCGTGCGGGTAGCGGTCGTCGGCGCCGGGCTGGGGGGCCTGTCGGCGGCCTGCCACCTGTCGGGTCGCGGCCACGACGTGGTCCTGCTCGAGCGGGAGGACCGCCCCGGCGGCCGGGCCGGGCTGCTGGAGGGGGAGGGCTTCCGCATCGACACCGGCCCCAGCGTGCTGACGATGACCGGCATCCTGGCCGACACGTTCGCGGGGGCAGGGGCCGACATGGCCGAACACCTCAACCTCCGTCCCGTCGACCCCATCTACCGGGCCTGCTTCGCGGACGGCACCGAGATCCGGGTCCGCCACGGCCGGGAGGCCATGGCCGGTGAGATCAGGGACAAGTGCGGGCCGGCCGAGGCGGTGTCGTTCTCCCGCTTCTGCGACTACCTCACCGAGCTCTACCGGCTGGAGCTCCCGAACTTCATCGACCGCAACTTCGACTCGGTGCTCGACCTCCTCAAGCCCTCCCCCCTGCCGCTGCTGCGGCTGGTGCGCATGGGCGGGCTGCGGCGGCTGGCCAACGTGGTCAACTCCTACTTCGACGACTACCGCCTCCAACGCATCTTCTCGTTCCAGGCCATGTACGCCGGCCTCTCGCCCTACGAGGCGCTGGCGCTGTACTGCGTCATCACCTACATGGACACCGTCGAGGGAGTGTTCTTCCCCGAGGGCGGCATCCACTCCGTGCCCAAGGGGCTGGCGGCGGCGGCGGCCAAGGCGGGGGCCGAGCTGCGCTACGGGGTCACGGTGGAGCGGGTGGAGCAGGCGGCCGGCGGGCGGGCCACCGGGGTGCGCCTGGCCGGGGGGGAGGTAGTGGCGGCCGACGCCGTCGTGCTCAACCCCGACCTGCCCGTCGCCTACCGACAGCTCCTGCCCTCCACGCCCGCTCCCCGGGTGGCCCGCCGGGGCCACTACTCGCCGTCGTGCGCGGTGTGGGTGGCCGGGGTGAGGGGCTCGGTGCCCGAGTCGGCCGCCCACCACAACATCCACTTCGGACGGGCCTGGGAGGGGGCGTTCGAGGCGCTGATGAAGCAGGGCGTGCTCATGCCCGACCCGTCCGTGCTCGTGACGAGCCCCACCATGGGCGACCCGTCGCTGGCCCCCGACGGGTGCTCGACCCTGTACGTGCTCGAACCGACGCCCAACCTCGACGGCAAGGTCAACTGGGCCCGCGAGCGGGACCGGTTCCGCGACGGGCTGGTCGAGCGGGTGGGAGCGCTCGGCTACCCGGTGGGCGACGTGGTGGTCGAGCGGTTCGTCGACCCCACCGATTGGCAGCGCCAGGGCATGGAGCGGGGCACCCCGTTCGCCATTGCCCACAACTTCTTCCAGACCGGCCCCTTCCGGCCCAACAACGTCGACAAACGAGTGCCGGGGGTGGTGTTCACCGGGTCGAGCACCGTCCCCGGGGTGGGCGTGCCCATGGTGCTGCTGTCGGGGCGGCTGGCGGCCGAGCGGGTGGAGCAGCTCGACCGGGCCGGGCGCGCAGGGCGGCGTTGATCACCCTCGACGAGTCGTATGCCCGCTGCCGGCAGCTCAACCGCCGCTACGGCACCACCTACTACTGGTCGACCTACCTGCTGCCGGCGGTCAAGCGCCATCACGTCCACGCCCTCTACGGCTTCACCCGCTACGCCGACGACATCGTCGACGACCTGTCGGCCCCCGGGGGCGGTGAGGGCTCGCCGGCCACGGTGGAGGAGCGCAAGGCCGCCCTGGCCGCCTACGGCGAGCGGTTCTTCGCCGACCTGGAGGCGGGGGAGTCCGAGCATCCCGTCCTCAAGGCGGTGGTCCACACCGTGCGGGCGTTCCGCATCGACCCCGACTGCTTCGTGCGGTTCCTGCGGTCGATGGCCATGGACCTCGACACCTTCACCTACGAGACCTTCGACGACCTCCTCGTCTACACCGACGGGTCG
>DATLGZ010000395.1:0-1654 GCA_035540235.1 Acidimicrobiales bacterium
TGGGCCTTGAACTCGTCGTAGTCGACCTGCAGGCCGTTGATGTAGGTGCTCCAGCCGGCGACCAGCTTGGTGTAGTGCACGGCCTCCTCGACCTCTTCGTCCGTGGCGCCGAACAGCTTGGCCGACTCGGTGTGGAACAGCACGCAGTAGCGGCACTTGGTGACCGCCGCCACGCTCAGCCCGATCAGCTCCTTGTACTTGTTGGGGATGAGCGTCTCCCCGAACTGGACCCGCTTGATGAGGTCCCACTCGGAGTCGATGAACTGGTCGGGGATCTCGTCGATGAAGCCGATGACCTCGCCGAACATCTCCTTCATCTCACGGTGGACATCCGTCCTGGCCATTCGTTCCGTCCTTTCGTTGGCGCTGAGCCCTCAACCGGGCTCGTGCTCGAAAGGTAAGGACCGTCCCCTGCAGGAACCTTGCAGCCGCAGGGCCGGCACCGAGGGGCGGGCTGCAGGCGCATCAGTCAGGCCTCCAGACGTGAAACGCCTTCCGGGGCGCCGTGGGGTCGTTCCTGGCGTCGTCGTTGCTGTCCCACTCGAACAAGGCCGTACCGGACGAGACGAGCGTGCGGTAGCAGCACCTCGCCTCTGTGGGGATCTGCTGCCAGCGCCCGGGCGAGGCCGCCACGATGCCGTGGCAGAGCTTGAACACGGGTTGCCCGAGCACGGAGACGGCCTCGGGGGCACATCCGCCCCCTCCGGCAGCCACGTGGACCGGGCTCCAATCGTCGCCCGCGAGCCGATGGACCTGGCCGTCCTCGCTGGCGAAGTAGACGTCGCCGCCGACCGCAACCGCATCGGCGAAGCCGTTGCTCGCCACCGTCGGCGGGGATGGGAGAGCGGTCCAGCGGCCGGTGTCGAAGTCGAACCGGTGGCTGGTCCCTCCAGCACCGAGGAGCCACATCTGGCGCTCGGCGGCCGCCACGGCCTGGGTCTGGTCGATCCCCATGTGACCTGCTTGCGGCGTGGGGAGGTCGCGCCAGCGATCCGTTCGGGGGTCGTACGCAGCCCAGGCGTCCACGAGCACGACCTCGCCCCCGGCCCAGTGAAGGGCGGGCGGCCGGGCCGAGCCGCTGACGTTGGGGAACCTCGACGGCGGGGGAGCGGCGAGGGCCTGCCAGGCATCGGTGCGGGGGTCGTAGGCAGCGGCCGCTCGTGCCCCCGTCGGCCCGGTCACCGCGATCAACGAGCTGCCCGTCCACACCGTGCGGACCAGCCCTGCCGGCAGCGGCGACGGCGAGATCGGCCGCCAGTCCCCGCGAGCCGGGTCGAACGCCGCCCCGTCGCGGTGGCGCTCGCCTCCCAGCACGATGACCTCGGACCCCGTCCAAGCCAACGATGCTCCCGACCGCGGCGCCAGCGGTCCCGGATCGAGCGCCGCCCACCCCGCCTCTGGTGGAGGGCCCGGCGCCAGCGCCGGAGGCGACGTCTCCGCCTCCGAGCAGGCGCCGGCCGTGGTGAACACCAACAAGAGGCCAACGCAAAGCCGCCACTGCCTGCTTCGTCGAACGGGCACGCTCACCTCCGCCGAGATCGGTAGAGGCACTGTAGGGGGGAGTTGTGGGTCGCGCCCTGCGCGCCCCTCAGTTCCAGGTGAACCAGCGGCCGTCGAAGGGCTCGCCCGAGGGGGCGGTCCACGAGCCGGCCAC
>DATLGZ010000396.1:0-1547 GCA_035540235.1 Acidimicrobiales bacterium
CCCACCCAGGTGGTCACCCCCGCGGCCCGCAGCCGCCCGCAGCAGGCGACCAGCGACGCCAGCCGCTCGGCCGCCGGTGCGAACGGCCGGCCGTAGGCCTCGTTCTCGTCCTTGTTGAGGGAGTCTCCGGTGCCGAGGGCGACGATGAGCCGGTCGCCGAGGATGCGGTGCAGCGTCAGCATGCCGTGCACCAGCAGGGCGTCGGGCACCAGCCCCACCCGGGCGACCAGCGGCCCGAGCGTCACCCGCTCGGTCTCCGCGGCGAGGGCGCCCAGCAGGGTGAGGGAGTGCAGGGCCGGCCGCATGCGCTGGCCCAGCGGCCACAGGTGGTCGAAGACGAAGACGCCGTCCAGGCCGGCCGCCTCCGCCCGCCGGGCGACCGCCACCGCGGCCTCGGCGTCGTGGCGGAACTGGGGCAGGGTCACCCCGATGTTCAGCAAGGGGCGTTGATCTCGGGGCCCTGGTTGACGTAGAGGCGGACGAACTCGCCCAGGCGGGGGTCGGAGGACGTCTCCAGCCGCAGCTGGCGCCCCCAGCCGGTGACCACGAGGGGCGAGGGCAGCCCCTCGTCCCACCTGGACACGAGGATCAGGTTGCGGCCCCTGGCCAGGGCGGCCAGGGCGTCGACCTCGGCCTGGGCCAGGTCGGGCCGGTAGGTGATCCAGATGGCGCCGTGCTCGAGGGAGTGCACGGCCCGCTCGCTCGGCACCGGCTGGTCGTAGAACCCGCACGGCATCCAGGCCGCGTTGTGGATGCCCCCCACCGGCGGCGTCTGCGGGTAGGCGATCGTCCCCTCCCGGTGGCCGGCGTCGACCACGAAGGTCTGCACCCCTTCGATCTGCTTCACCGTCGACGTGGTGGTCGGCGCCCGGGCCGCGGTCGTCGCCGGCGCCGCACCCTCGTCACCCCCGCCCCCGCAGGCGCCGGCGGCGAGGAGCACGGCGGCGGCCAGGAGTACGCGTCGGGGCATCCGGCGATGGTAGGGGACGCAGAAGCTGCCGGCCCCCGGGGGCTGGGGAGCCCGGGGACCGGCAGTGCCCTCAACCTACAACGCCCGACCCCTCGCGGTCTCGCGCACGTCGTCGAACAGGCACGCCGCGCCGATGGCCCCGGCGCGCTCGCCGAGCGACGCCGGGACGATGTCGACTTGGGGCCGGTGCGACGCTCCGGTCAGCAGGTCGGCGAAGGCGGCCCGCACCGGCTGCAGCAGCAGGTCGCCCGCCTCCACCAGCCCCCCGCCGAGCACGAAGGCCTCGGGGTCGAAGATGTTGGCCAGGTTGGCCAGGCCCAGTGCCACCCACCAGCCGAAGTCGGCCAGCACCGTGCACGCCCCCTCGTCGCCCTCGGCCGCGGCCACGGTGACGTGCTCGCCTCGCACCTGCGCGGGGTCGCCTCCCGCCAGGGCCAGCACCCGGTCGGCGGCGCCCGCGGCCGCCGCCCGGCGGCCCACCTGGCCGAGACCGCTCCCGGACGCGAACCGCTCCCAGCAGCCTCGCTGGCCGCAGGGGCACGGCGGCCCCTCGGGGTCGACCACCATGTGCCCGATC
>DATLGZ010000397.1:0-11634 GCA_035540235.1 Acidimicrobiales bacterium
GGCGGGGGCGCGGCGGCGGCCGGGCTGAGGGGCGGCGCCGCCGGCTGGCCTGCAGCCGGCGGGGGCTCGAAGGATCGGGCGGCGGTCGGGCGGGCGCCCGCGTCGGCGTGGTCGGCGCCCCCGCTCGTGACGAGGCGGCGGCCGTCGCCGGCGGCGCGGGAAGGGGAGCCCGCCGGCCCGGCGGCGGCCGCGGCGGGCGGCGCCGGGACCTCTTCGGGCTGGACCGGGCGGCGGAGGCCCTCCCGGTCAGCCTTGCGGCGCACCCGGTCGGCCTGGGCGTCTTCGATGCTGGACGAGTGACTCTTCACGCCGATACCGAGCGCGACGCACAGGTCGAGCGTCTCCTTGTTGGAGAGCCCGAGCTCACGTGCCAGCTCGTACAGCCGGATTCTGGCGGCCAACGCTTGGGTACTTCCTCCTGTGTCCTGAATACGAACGCGCCTCCCGACCCTCAGGTCGCGGCGGCGTCTCCCCTCACCCGGCCCGGCCGGGTCGATGGGAACCCCTCCATCCTCGCACGATCTGCCAGCTTGGATTGCAGCGAGGCGACGGCGGCGGGCTCCACGTCACCCCGCAGGGCCCGGGAGAAGGCCTTCCGGCGGGCGGCGGCGGCCACGCAGGGCGGCGAATCCCGGCACAGCCACGCTCCCCGGCCGGGCCGCTGGCGGCCCACCGCCAGGCCGCCCTCGGCCGTCCGCACCACCCTCACCAGCTCGGCCGGCGGCGCCACCCGCCGGCAGCCGATGCAGGTGCGCAGCGGCCCTATGCCGTGCTCTCGGGTTCGGCCGGCGCGGCCGCGGCCTCGGCCGGCGTGGTGGCGAACTCGGCCGGCGCGGTCGGCGACTCCGGCTCGCCTCCCGCCTCCTCGGCCCCTCCCTCGCCCGACGACCACTGGTCGGCGGTGACGGTCTCGGACCCGTCGGCCGGCTTCCAGACCATCTCGCCGCTGTCGTCGGTGACCCACTCGCCCTCGGCCCAGTCCTGGTCGGCGTAGGAGGCCTCCTCCTCGGCCAGCTGGGTCTCGCTCTTGATGTCGACCCGCCACCCGGTGAGGCGGGCGGCCAAGCGGGCGTTCTGGCCCTCCTTCCCGATGGCGAGCGAGAGCTGGTAGTCGGGGACGATGACCTCGGCCGCCCCCGTGCCCTCGTCGATGCGGACCTCCTTGACCCGCGCCGGCGAGAGCGCCTTCATGACGAACTCGGGCGGGTCCTCGGAGAAGGGGACGATGTCGACCTTCTCGCCCCGGACCTCGTTCATGACCATGCGCACCCGGGCGCCCCGGGCGCCCACGCACGCCCCCACGGGATCGACGTTGGGATCGTTGGACCAGACCGCGATCTTGGTGCGGTGGCCGGGCTCGCGGGCCACCGCCTTGAGCTCCACCACCCCGTCGGCGATCTCGGGCACCTCCAGCTCGAACAGCCGCTTGACCAGCCCCGGGTGGGTGCGGGACACCACGATCTGAGGGCCCTTCGACGTCTTCCGCACCTCCACGATGTAGGCCTTGAGCCGGGTGCCGGGGTCGTAGCGCTCGTAGGGCACCTGCTCGGCCTGGGGCAGGAGGGCCTCGACCTTGCCCAGGTCGAGCAGCGTGTAGCGGGAGTCGCCCTGCTGGATGATCCCCGTGACGATGTCGCCCTCGCGGCCGGCGTACTCCTCGTACTTCATCTCCCGCTCCGCCTCGCGGATGCGCTGGAGGATCACCTGCTTGGCCGTCTGGGCGGCGATGCGGCCGAAGTCGGCGGGCGTGTCCTCCCACTCGCGGGTGACGTTGCCCTCCTCGTCGAGCTCCTGGGCGTAGACGTGCATCTCGCCCGTGTCGGGGTCGATGGTGACGAACGCCTCCTCGGCCGCCGCCGGCATGCGCTTGTAGGCCGAGACGAGGGCGTTGGCCAGGGCCTCGAGCAGCGTGTCGACGGAGATGCCCTTCTCCCGCTCGATGACCTGAAGGGCCTCCATCAGCTCGAAGTTGGTGCTCATCGCGCCGCCGCCTTTCTGCGGGATTGACCCTTGGACGTGGGCTTCGGGGTGGGCTCGGGCCACACGAACCGCGTGCGGGCCCGTTCGATGTCGGGGTAAGGGACCGACCGGCCGGCCACGACGACGCCCTCCTCGCCGGCCGACTCCAGGACGCCCTCCACCCGCCGCTCCCCCTCCGTGCCGGGGCGGGTCTTCAGGACGACGGTGGCGCCGACCGCGCCGCGGAAGTGCTCGGGCCGGCGCAGCATGCGCTCGATCCCGGGGCTCGACACCTCGAGCAGGTAACGGTCGGGCAGCAGGTCGCCGTGGTCGTCGAGGACGCCCGACACCTTCCGGGTGACCTCGCTGACCGCGTCGAGGTCGACCCCGCCCGCTCGGTCGATGGTGACCCGCAGGACGGCGCCGGCCTGCTCCACGTCGTACAGCTCGTAGCCTGCTTCGGCGAGGGGCGGCGCCAAGAGGACGCGCACCCGCTCGCTGACGTCGTCGCTGCGCACGGGCCTCCTCTCCAGCGAAACAAAAATGCGTGGGCTCCCCGCCCACGCATGCCAGCACCTCTTTCGAACGGTCGAGCCTGAGCAGTATACCGGCTCACCCCCGCCGGTCGACGATCACCCCGAGCGCCCCCGCACAGCCGGCGCCGCCGAGGGCACGGTCGTCGCCGTCGGCCGCTGAGCCGTACTGGTCACCGGGACGGCGCCCTGGCGACAGGAACGGTGACCAGAACGCTGGGGTCGAAGTCCGCTCGCCGTACTGGTCACCCGTAGAGTTGCCCTGGCCCCGGAAACGGTGACCAGAACGATGGGGGGGCCACGCCACTACCTTCGGAGCAGTGGCAGGTGGGCATGCCGGCAGTGACCGGGCCGACGCGTCGGTGGGGCGAGGGGAGGAGCTGCGGGCCAACCTGCGCGGGCTGGGGCTGACGTGGAAGGCGTCGCCCGTGCTGGCCTTCTCCCTGCTGGCCCTCACCCTCGCCCAGGGGGTGGCGCCGGCCCTGGTCGTCGCCCAGACGGGGCGGTTCCTGCGGGCCTTGCCCGCCGCCGTCGAAGCGGGGGCGGCGTCGGCGCCGGGGCGGGAGGTGCGGTCGGCCCTCGTGCTCATCGCCGGGGCGGTGTTCGTCACCCAGGTGCTCGGGCCGCTGTCGCAGGCGGTGCTGTTCGGGCTCCAGCGCCGGTTCGAGGGCTACCTGGGGCGGCGGCTCATGGCCGCCACCATCGCCCTCCCCGGCCTGGCCTGGTTCGAGGACCCCGGCTTCCGCGACCAGCTCCAGGTCTCGCACTGGATCGGGTTCGGCCCCGTCCACACCCTCCAGTCGGTCGCCCAGGTGTTCCAGCAGCTCGCCCAGGTGACGGCCATGGCCGCGGTGGCGGCGACCTTCGCGGGCTGGGTTCCGGCGGTCGTCATCGTGGCCTGCCTGCCGGCGGCGGCGGCCACGTGGAGGTTCCAGGCGGTGGTGGGGCTGGCCCGCTGGCGGGGGTCGACGGACGCCCGCCGGGCCGACTACTACCGCGACCTGGCCGTGCTGCGGGACCCGGGCAAGGAGCTAAGGGTGTTCGGCCTGGGCGGGTGGGCCACCGACCGCCAGCGGGCCCACTGGCTGGCCAGCGTGCGGGGTCTGTGGGCCAGCCGCCGCCGCATGATGCTCGTGCTGCTCGGCCTCCAGCTCGTGGCCCTGTCCGCCCTCTCGCTGTGCTTCGTGGCCATGCTCGACGCGGCCGTCGACGGCCGCACCGACGTGGGCACCTTCACCGCCGCCGTCACCGCCACCATCAGCCTGCTGGCCTCCGTCGTGGGGGTGTCGAAGACGGCCGGCGACGCCCGCCGCAACAGCTTCTACCTGCCTTCGGCGGTGCGGATCCTCGACCTGGCCGAGACCGAGCCGCGGCTGGAGGTCCGCCGGGCGGGCGGGGCGGCCAGGCCGGCGGACCCGGGACCGGCACCGGCCGAGAGGGGGATCCGGTTCGAGGGCGTGACGTTCGCCTACCCGGGGACCGACCGCAAGGTGGTGGACGGGCTCGACCTGTGGGTGCCAGCCGGCTCGTCGCTGGCCCTGGTGGGCGAGAACGGGGCGGGCAAGACCACCCTCGTGAAGCTGCTGGCCCGCTTCTACGACCCCGACGAGGGCCGCATCACCCTCGACGGCGTCGACCTGCGCGACCTCGACCTCGACGCACTGCGGGCCCGCATGGCGGTGATCTTCCAGGACTTCGTGCGCTACCAGCTGCCGGCCCGGGACAACGTGGGCTTCGGGGCGGTGGCGTCCGCCGGCGACCAGGCCCTGCTCGACTCGGCGGCGGCCGCAGTGGGCGTGCTCGAGCGCATCCGGTCGCTGCCTGACGGCTGGGACACCGTGCTGGCCCGGGAGTTCGGCGGGGTGGACCTCTCCGGGGGCGAGTGGCAGCGCATCGCCCTGGCCCGGGCCGTGATGGCCCAGCTCGGACCCGGCCTGCGTGGCCCGAACGCCGTGACCGGCCTGCGTGGCCCGAACGCCGTGACCGGCCTGCGTGGCCCGAACGCAGTGACCGGCCTGCGTGGCCCGAACGCCGTGACCGGCCTGCGTGGCCCGAACGCAGTGACCGGCCTGCGTGGCCCGAACGCAACTGCCGGCGCCGACCTGCTCGTGCTGGACGAGCCCACCGCCAGCCTGGACGTGAGGGTGGAGCACGAGCTCTACGAGCAGTTCGCCGACCTGAGCCAGGGCCGCACCACCCTGCTCGTGTCTCACCGCTTCTCGACCGTCCGCATGGCCGGACGGATCGTGCTGCTGGCCGGCGGGCGGGTCGCCGAGGACGGCGCCCACGACCAGCTTCTCGCCGCCGGGGGGCGCTACGCCGCCCTCTACGAGCTGCAGGCGTCTCACTACCGGCTGACGGGGCGGCTGGAGTGACGGCCCGGAGGCGCTTCGGGGCTCCCGCCCGGCGGGTGTACGGGGTGCTGCTGCGGCTGGCGTGGGACGAGGCCCGGGACAAGGCCGTCGCCCTCCTCGTGGTGGCGGTGACCTTCGGGGTCCTGACCACCCTCACCGCCCTCATGCTCAAGCTGGTGGTCGACGCGGTGGCGGCGGGCGATGCCACCGCGGCGTGGGTGTGGGGGCTGGCCGGCCTGGCCGTGGTGGTCGTGTCGCGCGTCGTGAACGACCTGTCGGGCGGGCTGTGGCAGGTGGAGCTGGGCGAGCGGGTCAGCCAGGCCGTCGAGCACCGGCTGATGGCGGTGTCCGCCGGCGCGCCGGGGCTGGAGCACCTGGAGCGGTCCGAGTTCGCCGACAAGGTCAAGCTGGTCAAGGACCGCAGCTACGTGCCCTACTTCGCCATCACCAACCTCAACTCGATGGCGGGGGCGGCCTGCGGGCTGCTCGGGTCGGTGATCCTGCTCGCCACCGTCCACCCCCTGCTGTCCCTGATGCCGGTGGTGGCCGCCCCCGGAGTGGTGCTCCAGTTCCGCGCCTTCCGCCGCCACTTCGCCCGCTACGACAAGACCGCGCCCGACGAGCGGCTGGCCGACCACTACCTCAAGCTGGCCACCGAGCCGGCGGCGGCCAAGGAGGTGAGGCTGTTCGGGCTCGGGCCCGAGCTGCTGCGCCGCCACGAGGTGGTGAGCGAGCGCTACATCCGCAACCAGTTCCACGACCAGCTGAAGCGCACCCGCACCGCTGTGCTGGCGGGCGCCCTCTACGGCGCCTCCCTGGCCGCCGCCATCGGGTTCGTGGGGTGGCTGGCGCTGCGGGGCCGGGCCAGCCTGGGCGACGTGGCGCTGAGCGTCCAGGTCGCCCGCACCGCCATCGGGGAGCTGGCCGGCGTCACTCGCCAGGCGGCGTGGGTGGCCGAGCTGTCCTTCACCGGCGAGCGCTACCTGTGGCTGCTCGACTACCGCCCCGCCGTGGCGCCGCCCGCCGACCCCGTGGCGGTGCCGGCCGCCATCCGCCAGGGGATCACCCTGGAGGGCGTCTCGTTCGTGTACCCGGGCACGACCACACCCGTCCTGCGCGAGCTGTCCCTCCACCTGCCGGCCGGCGCCACCGTCGCCCTGGTCGGGGAGAACGGGGCGGGCAAGACGTCGATCGTCAAGCTGCTGTGCCGGTTCTACGACCCCACCGAGGGCCGGGTCCTCGTCGACGGGGTGGACCTGCGCGACCTCGACCTCGACGGGTGGCGGGCGTCGGCCAGCGTCGCCTTCCAGGACTTCGTGCGCTTCCAGCTGGTGGCCCAGGAGGCGGTCGGTGTGGGCGACCTGCCCGCCGTCGACGACCGGGGCCGGGTGACGGCGTCGGCCCACCGGGCGGGGGCCGACCTGGTGATCGAGCGGTTGCCCGCCGGCTTCGACACCCAGCTGGGGCGGACGTTCGAGGGCGGCGTCGACCTGTCCGAGGGGGAGTGGCAGCGGGTCGCCCTGGCCCGGGGCCTCATGCGCCCCGGGCCGCTGCTCCTGATCCTCGACGAGCCCACCGCCAGCCTCGACCCCCGGGCCGAGCACGAGGTGTTCGAGCGGTTCGCGGCCATGGCCTCCGGCCCGGCCGACGGCGCCGGTCGGCCCATCACCCTGCTCGTGTCCCACCGATTCTCCACCGTGCGCATGGCCGACCTGATCGTCGTGCTGCACGAGGGAAGGGTGGAGGAGGTGGGCAGCCACGACGAGCTGCTGGCCGCCGGCGGCCGCTACGCCGAGCTGTTCACCCTCCAGGCCAGCCGCTACGCCGACCCCGCCTGAGCTGGCTCTCGAGACGACGGCTCTAGCCGCCCAGCTCCTTGCGGATGAGCTCGATTCGCTGGGCCACGGCGTTGGGGTCGTCGCCCTGGTCGGCCAGGAGGGCCTGGCGGGTGCGCTCGGCCTCCTCGGCGGCGGAAGCGTCGGCGGCGGCCAGGCGGGCGTCGGCCCCCTCGGCGACGAGCCGCTCGGCCTCCTCCACCAGCGCCGCCACCATCTCCGACTCGGGCACGACCCGCACCACCTGGCCCCGCACGAACAGGTGGCCCTTGCCCCGGCCGGCGGCGATGCCCAGGTCGGCGCCGCGCGCCTCGCCCGGGCCGTTGACCACGCAGCCCATGATCGCCACCTGGATGGGCAGGTTGCGCTCGGCCAGGGCGGCCTGGGCCTCCTTGGCCACCGCGATCACGTCGATCTCGGCCCGTCCGCACGACGGGCAGGCGATGAGGTCGACCGACTTTCGCTGGCGCAGGCCCATCGCCTCCAGCAGCTGGCGGCCGGCGTGGGCCTCCTCCACCGGGTCGGCGGTGAGGGAGTAGCGGATGGTGTCGCCGATGCCCTCGGCCAGCAGGGTGGCGATGCCGGCGGTGGCCTTGATCAGCCCGGCCGGGGGCGGGCCGGCCTCGGTGACACCCAGGTGAAGGGGGTGATCGGTGACCTCGGCCAGCTGGCGGTAGGCCTCGACCATCAAGGGCACGCTCGACGCCTTGACCGAGATCTTCACGTCCTGGAACCCCACCTCGGCGAGGTAGCTCAGCTCCCGCTGGGCGGAGGCCACCAGGGCCTGGGGGGTGATGCCGTAGGTGGCGGCGATGTCGTCGTCGAGGGAGCCGGCGTTGACCCCGATCCGGATGGGCACGCCCCTGGCCTTGGCCTCCTCGGCCACCGCCTTGACGTGCTCGGGCTTGCGGATGTTGCCGGGGTTGAGGCGCAGGCAGTGCACGCCGGCGTCGAGGGCGGCCAGAGCCAGGCGGTACTGGTAGTGGATGTCGGCCACGATCGGCACCGGCGAGCGGGGGACGATCTGGGCCAGCGCCACCGCCGCCTCCGGGTCGTTGCACGTGACCCGGACGATGTCGGCGCCGGCCCCGGCCAGGGCGTAGATCTGGGCCAGCGTGCCGTTGACGTCGGCCGTCTTGGTGGTGGTCATCGACTGGACGCTCACCGGCGCCCCGCCGCCCACCGGCACCGTGCCGACCAGGATGCGGCGGGTGGGGCGCCGGGGCGCGGCGGTGAGGACGTCCACCCTTACTGGAACGGGTTGTTCAGCGGATCGACGATGTCGAGCCACACCGAGGTTAGGCCCAGGGTGACCATCAGCACGAACACCGCCACCGTCAGCGGGATCAGCTTCTGGCCGTCGGCCTCGTAGCGCCTGCCCCGGCGCGACCGCAGCCGCTCGTAGGTGGCGATGGCGATGTGGCCGCCGTCGAAGGGCGGGAGGGGCACGGCGTTGAAGACGGCGAAGAAGATGTTGAGGCCCACGAACAGCAGGAGGAAGTCGAGGATGCCGTTGTCGGCGGCCTGGTCGGCGATGCGGACGACCCCTACCACCGACACGGGCCGCAGTTCGTCGCCCGTGCCCCGGCCGGTGAGGACGTCGCCGTAGTCGCGCAGGGACGACGGGGAGAAGAACTGGCCGATGGCCTGCACCGACGCCACCGTGATGCGGCCCACGTCGGACGCCGACCGGCCGGCCGCCACCACCGGGTTGACCCGCTCGGTGGCGGGCGTGGAGCCGATCCCCACGAACCCCACCGGCTCGCCGTCAGGGTTGCTGGTGGCGGGCGTGGCCGTCAGGGTGACGAGCTGGCCCTCCCGCTCGACCTGGAACGTGATGGGCCGGCCCGGGCGCTCCCGGATGTAGGGCGGCAGCTCGTTCCAGGCCGAGATGGGCTGCCCGTCGATGGACACGATGCGGTCGCCCACCCGGAAGCCGGCGTCCTGGGCCGGGCTGGGCCCCGTCTCCAGGCGGCTGATCGAGCCGACCTCCAGGGTGGGGCGGTCGGGGTTGGGGATGCCCACCACGCTCCACAGCAGCATGAGGATGACGAAGGCCATGACGAAGTGGGTGACGATGCCGGCCACCGCCACCAGCATCTTCTTCGGGTACGACTGCTGGCGGTAGGTGCGGTGCTCCTCGGCCGGGTCGATCCCCTTCTCCATGCTCGACATGCCCGTGATGCGCACGTAGCCGCCGGCGGGGATGGCCTTGACCCCGTACTCGGTCTCACCCCGGCGGGTCGACCACAACCGGGGGCCGAACCCGAGGAAGAACTCGGTGACCTTCATCCCCGTCCATTTGGCGGTGACGAAGTGGCCGGCCTCGTGGATCATGATCGAGGCCATCAGGGCCAGCACGAAGGCCAGGGCGGCGAACGAGCCGGTCACGACGGCGTACACGGTCATGGCGGCCACCACCGCGAGCATGACCACCGCCCGGGTTCGCGAGTTGGCCTCCCGCGCCGCCGGCGTGGGGGCGGCGCCGGCGTCGGCCTCGTCGGATCGCGGCTGGGGGTGGTGGTCGCTGGTGTGGCTCATCGTGGCGCGGATCTCCGTTCTACCGCCTGCCGCGCTCGTTGGCGCGCCAGCCGATCGGCTTCCAGGACAACGTCGGGGCCTGCCGGGTCTGTTCCATCGTGCCCCGTGAGGGTCTCGGAGATGACATCGGCAATCCCGGTCCAGGGGATGAGCCCGGATAGGAAGGCTTCCACCGCCACCTCGTTGGCCGCGTTCAGCCAGGCGGGGGCCGTGCCCCCCGCCCGCCCGGCGGCGTAGGCCAGGTCGAGGCAGGGGAAGGCGGCCCGGTCGGGCGGCTCGAAGTCGAGGCGGCGGGCGGACGACCAGGCCAGCGCTCCGAACGGGGTCGTGGCCCGGTCCGGGTAGGCCAGGGCGTAGGCGATGGGGAGCCGCATGTCGGGCTCGGACAGCTGGGCGATGGTGGCCCCGTCGGTGAACTCGACCATGGAGTGGACCACCGACTGGGGGTGGACGACCACGTCGATGTCGTCGTAGGGCAGGCCGAACAGCTCGTGGGCCTCGATGACCTCAAGTCCCTTGTTCATCAGCGTGGACGAGTCCACCGTGATCTTCGGCCCCATCGACCAGGTCGGATGGGCCAGGGCGTCCTCGATCGTCACCGAGGCCAGGTCGTGGGCCGACCGGCCCCGGAACGGGCCGCCGCTGGCCGTGAGCACCACGCGTCGCACCCGGTCGCGCCCGCCCGCCCGCAGGCACTGGTGGACGGCGCAGTGCTCGGAGTCGACCGGGACGATCTCCGCTCCCGGCGTGCGGCGGGCCCGCTGCACGACCGGGCCGGCCGCGATCAGCGACTCCTTGTTGGCCAGGGCCAGGCGGCGGCCCGCCTCCAGGGCGGCCAGGGTGACGGGGAGGCCGGCGAAGCCCACCACCCCGTTGACCACCACGTCGGCCTGGACGGCGATGGCGGCCAGGGCCCCCTCCCCGGCCCACACCTCGGTGCCGGCGGGCACGGACGCCTTGAGCTCGGCCTCCAGGGAGGCGTCGGCCACCGCCACCCGCTCGGGCCGCAGCTCGCGGGCCTGGGCGGCCAGCCGCTCGACCGACCGGGCCGCGCCGAGGGCGACGACGCGGTAGCGGCCGGGGTCGGCCCGCACCACGTCGATCGTCTGGACGCCGATGGAGCCGGTGGAGCCGGCGATGGCGACGGTGCGGGCTTGCCCCGCCATGGCGGCCACGCCGCCGGTCAGAAGATGACGTGCACGAGGTAGTACGTGGCCGGCATCACGAACAGCAGGGCGTCGATGCGGTCGAGCACGCCGCCGTGGCCGGGCAGGAGGTTGCCCATGTCCTTGACGTCGAGGTCGCGCTTGATCATGGACTCGCACAGGTCGCCCAGCGGGGCGGCCAGCGACACGACCAGGGCGAGCCACACCGCTTTGCCCCGGTCCCACGGCTCGATGGCGCCCACCACGATCCAGCACACGAGGATGGTGACGAGGGTGGCGCCCACCATGCCCTCGACGGTCTTGTTGGGGCTGACGGCGGGGGCGAGCGGCGTCTTGCCCATCGAGCGGCCTACGAAGTAGGCGCCGATGTCGTAGGCGACGGTGGCGAGAATCGCCCCCAGCAGGATGCGCATGCCGATGCTGCCGCCGGTGAGGAGCAGGGCGGCGAAGGACCCCAGGAAGGCGACGTACACGAAGGCCATCACCGAGACGGCGATGTTGACGGTGGGGCGGGCCCGCACCACGCCGGTGAGGTACCAGAGCATGGCGAACAGCACGTAGAGCGACAGGACCAGGGGAAACGCCGCCAGCCCTCGCCAGTACACCGCCGCCACCATGGAGGCGGTGCCGACGACCCCCAGGAGGGTGGCGGGGTGATAGCCCCGGGTGCGGAGGGCCTGGAACAGCTCGGCGGTGGCCATGGTGAGGGCCACCGCCACCAGGAAGACGAGGGCGGCGGGGCCGATGGCGGCGGCCAGCAACAGCACGCCGCCGGCGATGGCGCCGGTGACGATGCGCGTCGACATGTCGCGCGAGTCGGAGCGGCGCCCTCCTGCCCCCGGAGGCGGCAGCCGTGGCCCGCCCCCCGAGGGCAGGGTGGAGATGCGGGCCCGGCCCGGCGTCGGGCCCCGGTCGTAGGGCGACGGCACCGGCTCGTCCTCCTCCTCCTCCACGTCGTCGAACGAGAAGGGGGCGGGCTCGGCCCCCCGCGCCCGCAGGGCGCCCACCCGGTGGCCCTCGTCGGCCAGGATGGCGTCGTTGAAGTCGGCCTCCTCCCAGTCGGTGGGCTGGTCCCGCCAGCGGGGGCTGGCGCCCAGCGACCCCCAGGCGCTGAGGTCGTCTTCGCTGGGTTCGGCCTCCTCCTCCTCGTCGATGAGTATGCGGGGGACCTCCCCCGACGGTGGCTCTGTCCAATGTTGCATCGATGCCGTCCCTGGGTCGGGGTCGAAACGGGGTGGCCCCGGAG
>DATLGZ010000398.1:0-3318 GCA_035540235.1 Acidimicrobiales bacterium
CCCCACGCTGGTGCGGCTCCTCCACACCACGGGCTTCGACCGCATCGTCACCGTGACGGACACGGTCGAGGAGGCGGCGCGGTCGCTCACGCAGGACGGTCACGAGGCGGGCTAAGGCCAGCCGTCTCCGCCGGGAACAGGTGGTCGCCCACCGCCGCCAGCCCGGCCAGGTCGTGCACGTCGGAGTCGAGCAGTGGCACGCGGGCCGTGGGCCCGGGCGCGACGCGCGCCACCAGGCCCGCCACCTCCCGCTCCTCGGCGTCGGCCAGGGCGTGGAGGTCGGCCAGGTTGGCCCACAGCGCCCCCAGCGGCGTGCCCGCCAGGGTGTCGGCCCGCTGCCGCCACGCCCCCGCCAGCAGACCGCCGTCGCCGCCCTCGGGCCCCTCGTCGGCGGTGAACCGGGGCTGCATGCGGTTGACCACCAGGGCCTGCACGGCGATGTCGGCCTCCGACAGCTTCTCGGCGAAGAACTCGGCCTCCGTCACCGCGTCCCGGCGGGGAGAGGCGACGAGGAGGAACGCCGTCCCCGGGTCGGACATGAGGTCGAGCACCCGCTGGGCCCGGTCCCTGAAGCCGTCCTCCATGCCCTCGAAGGCCTGGAAGAACTCCACCGCGTCGCTCACCACCTGGCCCCCCACCGTCTTGGACACCGTGCGCAGGAACGTCTGGGCCGCCGCGTTGACCGCCTTGATCCCCATGCGGGTGGGGAGCATGAGCAGCCGGAAGATGCGGTTGTCGAGGAAGCGGGTGAGGCGGCGGGGGGCGTCGACGAAGTCGAGCGCGTTGCGGGTGGGCGGGGTGTCTACGACGATCAGGTCGTAGCCGCCGGCCGCGTTCAGCTCGTAGAGCGTCTCCATGGCCATGTACTCCTGCGTGCCCGACAGCGCTCCCGCGATGTTGCGGTAGAAGCGGTTGGCCAGGATGGCCTCGGCCTGCTCGGGCCGGGGGGCGTACTTGAGCACGAGGGAGTCGAAGGTGCTCTTGGGGTCGAGCATGAGGGCCCACAGCTCGCCGGGCCAGTCGCCCTCGATGCGATGGGGGGTGTCGGGCAGGGTGTCGAGCCCCAGGGCGTCGGCCAGCCGGCGGGCGGGATCGACGGTGACCACCACGGCGCGCTGGCCGGTGGACGCCCCGTGCAGGGCCAGCGCCGCCGCCACCGTCGTCTTCCCCACGCCCCCGGGGCCGCAGCACACGACCACCCGGCACGCCGACGCCAGCTCGGCGAAGGCGCTCACGGCGCGTCGACCGGTTGCAGGGACTTCACCGACTCGGCCAGGGCCGCCGCCAGCACGTCGATCTCGGGCCCGTCGATCTCGGCCGTGAACAGGGCGGGCACCCGTAGCTGTGGTAGCGGCAGGGCCTCGGCCAGGCGGGCGATCTGCTCGACCTGCAGCTGCTGGCGGGCCATGCGGAAGCGGGCGGCGGCCCCCAGGGCGGCGGCCTCGCCCCGGCGCAGGTGCACGCCGGCCTCGGCGGCGGCCGCCTCGGGGTCGGCGTCGAGGCCGTCGAGGCGGGGGTACACCCCGTTGACCACCACCGGGCCGAGGTCGACGCCCACCTTGTCCTCCAGCAGGAAGGCCGTCTCCACCACCTCGTTCACGGGCGTCTCCTCGGGCAGCGTCACCAGCAGCACCCGGCAGCGGGACGGGTCGGTGAGCATGCCCAGCACGTCCTCGGCCTGGTCGCGGATGGGGCCGACGGAGACGGTGTCGAGCAGCGAGCGGGGGCTGAGCAGGAAGGTGACGGCGTGGCCGGCGGCGGGGGCGTCGAGCACCACCAGGTCGACGTCGGGCCGGCCCACCAGTTGCTTCGCCTTGCCCAGCAGCAGGATGTCCTTGATGCCGGGGGCGGCGGTGGCCACCACGTCCACCGCGCCGGTGCGGGTGAGGCGCTTGGACATGCGCCGCAGCCCGTGGGACTCGAGGTACTCCACCAGGGCCTGGTCGGGGGTGAGGGTGCGGCCGCGGATGCCGGGGCCGAGCTCGGCCTCGTCGTAGGTCAGCGAGGGCGCGCCGAAGGCGGCGGCCAGCCCGTGCTTGCCCTCGATCTCGACGACGAGCACCGACAGGCCGGCGTCGGCGGCCATGCGGGCCAGGGCGGCCGACACGGTCGTTTTGCCGACGCCGCCCTTCCCGGCCACGATGGCGAGCCGGGTCTGCGCGCAGAACTCACGAGGATCCAACCATCCCCCAACGGGCCTATCTCCGAAGCGTACTGACCGCCGTGGCCGTACTGATCACGGCCCTGGCGGCCGCGCCGCCGTCCGGGGCGCAGACGGCCACCACCAGCGCGCCCGGCGCGCCGGCGGCGCCCGCCCCGACCGCTCCCGCCGCCGGCGAGCCCGCGCCCGGGCCGGCCGGCCCCGTCCTCCCTGTCGACGTCATCGAGGTCAAGGGCCGCATCGACGCCATCGTGGCCGACTTCATCACCCGCTCGATCACGGCCGCCGAGGCGGGCGGCAGCCAGGCCGTGGTCGTCCAGCTCGACAGCCCGGGGGCGGTGATCTCCCAGGCCCACCTCGACCGCCTGGCCGCCGCCATATCGGGGGCGGGCGTGCCGGTGGCAGTGTGGGTGGGCACCACCCGGGCCCGGGCCTACGGCGGGGCGGTGCGGCTCCTGCGGGCCGCCGACCTCTCGGCCATGGCCGGCGGGGCCCACGTGGGCCGCTTCGACGGCCCCTGCCCCGAGTGCCGGCCCGCCGACCCCCTCCTCGACGGCGGCCGCCTGTCGTCGTCGGCGGCCGAGCAGCGCCAGGCGGTGGACGTGGTCACCCCCACCCTGGGCGACTTCGTCGTCGAGCTGGACGGGCGCCAGCTCAAGGGCCGCACCCTGGTGACCGCCGAGGTGGTGGAGCGGGACGGCCAGCCCCGCCGCCAGCCCGCCGCCCAGGTGCGCTTCGCCAAGCTCAACCTGGCGGAGCGGGTGCTGCACACCACCACCAGCCCGTCGGTGGCCTACATGCTGCTCGTGCTGGGCCTGCTGCTGATGGTGTTCGAGTTCTACTCCGTGGGCGTCGGCCTGGCCGGGCTCACGGGGGCGGGGGCGCTGGTGCTGTCGGCGTACGGGCTGGACGCCCTGGGGGCCACTCCCCTCGGGCTGATCCTGGTGGCCCTGGCCGCCTTCGGCTACGCGGTGGACGTGCAGGCCGGCGCGCCCCGGGCGTGGACGGTCATCGCCACCGTGTCGCTGTTCGCCGGCTCGCTGGCCCTCTTCCCCGGCGACCGGCGGGTGCCGTGGGTGGCGGTGGTGCTGGTGCTGGTCGGGGCGGTGCTGCTCATGGTGCGGGGCATGGCGTCGATGGTGCGGGCCCGCTTCTCC
>DATLGZ010000399.1:0-1516 GCA_035540235.1 Acidimicrobiales bacterium
TCCCCGGGACCGGCCCCGCCCGCGACGCCGCCGGCTTGGCCGCCTCCGACGCCAGCTTGGCCACCATCTTCACCGCCGCCACCCCGACCGACGCCGACAGCCCCAGCTCGGCGGCGATGCGGCCGCGGATGAGGCGGGCGATCTCGGGAGCGGTACCGAACAGGCGCCGGGCCCCGGTCACGTCGAGGAAGGCCTCGTCGAGGGCGATCCCCTCCACGAGGGGCGTCACCGATTGGAATATCTCGTGCAGGCGGCGGCTGTAGGCGGCGTAGAGGGGGTAGCGGCCGGGCACGAACACCGCGCCCGGGCACAGGCGGCGGGCGCGGGCGGCGGGCATGGCGGAGGAGATCCCGTAGGCCCGGGCCTCGTAGGAGGCCGAGGCGACGACACCCCTGTCCCCCGTCCCCCCCACGACGAGCGGCTTGCCCGCCAGGCTCGGATCGGCCAGGACCTCGACCGACGCGTAGAACGCGTCCATGTCGACGTGGAGGATCACCGCATCCGAAGGTCGCGATCCCACTGGCCAAGTGTGCCAGCATGAGGGAAAGCGGCACGTCCTCCCGCGGAAGGGCGCGCCCCCGGGGACGCGGTGGGGGTCATGCACAGGAACGTGCGGCAGGTGATCGAGGCGGGAAAGGCTCTGGGCGTCGATGTGCACGCCCGCGAGTTCCCCCAGTCCACCCGCACCGCCGCCGACGCAGCCGCCGCCATCGGCGTCGAGCTGGGCCAGATCGTGAAGTCGCTGGTGTTCGGGATCGACGGCGAGGTGGGTGGAGAGGTGGTGGTGGCCCTGGTGAGCGGCGACAACCTGCTCGACGAGCGCAAGCTGGCCGCCGCCGCCGGCGCCGACGAGGCGTGGCGTGAGGATTCCGACACGGTGCGGGAGACCACGGGCTATCCCGTGGGCGGCGTGCCCCCGTTCGGCCACCGCGAGCCCCTGCGCGTCTTCGTGGACGAGGATCTGCTGAGCTACGAGGAGGTGTGGGCGGCCGCCGGCACGCCCCACGTCAACTTTCCCATCACCCCCACGGCCCTGGTCCGGGCCACCGGGGGGACCGTCTGCGACCTGGCCAGGAGGTAAGGACGCCATGAAGGACGTGGCCCAGGACGACGTGATTCAGGACGATGTGACCCAGGACGACGTGATTCAGGACGATGTGACCCAGGAGGATGTGGCATGAGCGAACTTCCCGAGTGGTGGACGGGTCCCTACCCGGAGGTGGGCTCGGCTCAGACCGCCGCCGCCTACATCGACGCCCTGGGCGGGGCCCTGGCCCGCCGGCAGGAGAACGGCAGCTGGGTCCTCTCGACCGGCACCCAGGACCTGCTCCGGGCCGACAGCGAGTCCGAGCTGGACACGTTCGTGCTGGGCTTCGCCCTCGCCCACCTGATCGTCGAGCGCCACGGCCTCATCGGCCGCCGCCTCGGGGCGGCGCCCGATGAGGCCGTGGCGCTCGACGATCAGGTGGGCCAGGGCGAAGCCCAGCACGAACGTGTCCAGCTCGGACTCGCTGTC
>DATLGZ010000400.1:0-11579 GCA_035540235.1 Acidimicrobiales bacterium
CCGCCGCCGCCCCCGGGCCGGTCGTGCGGGTGGCCACCGACCCCGCCGCCGCCGCCGGCGGCGCGCCTGGGCCCGCCTGGTTCGACTGCGACACGCCCGCCGACCTCGAGCGGGCTCGTTCCCTGGCCCGACAGGAGGCCGACATGAGCAACCTGGACGCCTGGATGGACGCGGTGGTGGCCGAGCTGGGCCTGGCCGGGGCGGTCGACCGCGATCGCGCCCGCTCGCTCGTGCTGGACATGGCCCGCGACGTGGCCCACGCGGTGGAGCGCCCCGCCGCCCCCCTCACCGCCTTCCTGGCCGGGCTGGCGGCGGGGCGGTCGGCCGACCCCGCCGCCGCCGCCCCCGCCGTTGCCGAGCGCATCGCCGCCCTGCTCCGCCGGTGGCCGCCCGGGTAGGCGAAACTTCCTCGATGGCGTTGAACATCAAGGACGCGAGGACCGACCGGTTGGCGAGAGAACTCGCCGAGCTCACCGGCCAGCCGATCACCATCGCGGTACGGGAGGCCATCGAGGCCCAGCTGGCGGCGCTTCGCCGGCGCCGACGTGTCGCCCCCGGTGCTGATCTCAGCTCGATCATCGTTCGGGGCCGCGCCCGGCGCACGCTCGACGTGGGCTCTGAGGACGAGATCCTCGGGTACGGCGAGCACGGGCTCCCGGCGTGATCGCGGTCAGGCGGACCGACATCGGGTCGCACATCTAGCCGCGGAGCCTGGGCCGCCGCCTCCCGAGGCGATTAGAATTTCAGCGGTCCTGGGTACGTTGCGGCCGACCTATCCGGGGAAGGAGCGACCATGGCGGGGGCGGGTGCTGGCTTCGGCAACCGGCTCTGCGCCGCCGCCGCCGTTCTGGCCGCCACCCTGGCCGCGTGCGGCGAGGGGGCCGCCGGCAACACCGTCAACTGGTACGTGTTCAACGAGCCGGGGGGCGCCTACGCCGAGGCCGCCGCCAACTGCTCGGCCGGGTCGGGAGGCCGCTACCGCATCGCCATCCGGGCCCTGCCCACCGACGCCAACGTGCAGCGGGAGCAGCTGGTCCGCCGCCTGGCCGCCCAGGACCGCTCGGTAGACGTCATCGGCATGGACGTGATCTGGACGGGCGAGTTCGCCGAAGCGGGCTGGATCCAGCCCTTCCCGCCGGCCCGGGCCGAGCAGATCTCCTCGGGGCTCCTCGCCGGCCCGCTGCAGACCGCCACCTACAAGGACCGGCTGTTCGCCGCCCCCTTCACCAGCAACACCCAGTTGCTGTGGTACCGCACCGACCGGGTGGCCACCCCGCCCCGCACCTGGGACGAGATGATCGACGTCGCCACCCGCCTCCGCAACGAGACGGGCGAGCCCAACTACGTCGAGGTCCAGGGCAACCGCTACGAGGGCTACACCGTGTGGTTCAACGCCCTGCTGGAGTCGGCGGGGGGGTCGGTGGTAGCCCCGGCGGCCGGCGACGACGCCCCCGGTGTGTCGTTGGAGCAGGCCCCCACGGTGCGGGCCCTGGAGGTGATCCGGCGGCTGGCCACCTCGCCGGTGGCCGACCCCAGCCTCTCCACCAGCACCGAGGACACCACCCGCCTGGCCTTCCAGTCGGGGCGGGCCACGTTCATGGTCAACTACCCCTTCGTCTACCCGAGCGCCCAAGAGGACGCTCCCGAGGTGTTCCGCAACATGGGCTGGGCCCGCTACCCGGCGGTGGTGGAGGGCCAGCCCAGCCGGCCACCCCTCGGCGGCATCAACCTGGGGGTGGGCGCCTTCTCCCGGCACCCCGATCTGGCCTTCGAGGCGGTGCAGTGCCTCATCTCCGAGGACAACCAGGTGATCGCCGCGGTCAGGGGAGGCCTGCCCCCCACCCTCGAGCGGGCCTACGACCGCCCCGAGATGCGGGACGCCTACCCCTTCGGCGACGCCATCCGCGAGTCCCTCCGCGATGCCGCCCCCCGCCCGGTGGCGGCGGCTTACAACGACATCTCCCTCGCCATCCAGCGCACCCTCCACCCGCCCCGCAGCGTGAGCCCCGAGCGCACCGCCCGTGAGCTGCGCAGCCTCGTGCAGAGGGCGATCAGGGGAGAGGCGCTGCTGTGACCGACGTCGCCGCCCCGCCGCCCACCGCCATCCGGCGGGCGCCCCGGGCGCACACCGAGCGGGCGCGGGAGGAGCGGAAGCTGGGCTGGTACCTGTGCGCGCCGGCAGTGGCGGTGATGCTGCTGGTGACGGCCTACCCGCTGGTCTACGCCGTCTGGCTGTCCCTCCAGCGCTACGACCTGCGGGTGCCGGGCGACCAGGCCTTCGTGGGCCTGCGCAACTTCGTGACCGTCCTCACCTCCGAGCTGTGGTGGCGCGACTTCCTCGCCACCACCGTCATCACCGTGCTGTCGGTGGGCCTGGAGCTGGTGCTGGGCATGGGGCTGGCCCTGTTCATGCACCGGGCGGTGTTCGGGCGCCGCACCGTCCGCACCAGCATCCTCATCCCCTACGGGATCATCACCGTGGTGGCCGCCTTCGCCTGGCAGTTCGCCTTCACCCCCGACCTCGGGTTCGTGAACACCTGGTTGAACACCGACCGGGCCTGGCTCACCGAGCGCAGCACGTCCTACCTGGTGATCACCCTCACCGAGGTGTGGAAGACCGCTCCGTTCATGTCGCTGCTGCTGCTGGCCGGGCTGGCCATCGTGCCCGAGGAGCTGCAGGAGGCGGCCAAGGTCGACGGGGCCACCGCCTGGCAGCGGTTCACCAAGGTCACCCTGCCGACGATGAAGGGCGCGGTGCTGGTCGCCCTGCTGTTCCGCACCCTCGACGCCTTCCGCATCTTCGACACCGTCTTCGTCCAGACCAGGGGCGCCAACGACACCGAGACGGTCTCGATGCTGGGTTACAACCAGCTGATCAACCGGGTGAACCTGGGGGTGGGCTCGGCCGTGTCCGTGCTGCTGTTCCTCACGGTCGTGCTGATCGCCATCCTGTTCGTCAAGGGGTTCAAGGCCGACCTGGGCCAGGTGAGGGGGGAGCGATGAAGGTCGACCGCGACCGGGCGTTCTGGACCATCGGCACGGTGATCATCGTCGCCTACGCCCTCACGCCGGTGGCGTGGATCGCCTCGCTCTCGCTCAAGACGGGCGACACCCTCACCGACGGCCGCTTCCTGCCCCGGTCGATCTCGTTCGAGAACTACCGGTCGATCTTCGAGTCGGGCGAGTTCGTGCGGCCCCTGCGCAACTCGATCGGCATCGCCCTCATCGCCACCTTCTTCGCCGTGCTGCTGGCCACCCTGGCCGCCTACGCCATCGCCCGCCTGCGGTTCCCGGGCAAGAAGCTGATCCTCACCGGCGCCCTGGCCATCGCCATGTTCCCGCCCATCTCCATCATCGGCCCGCTGTTCAACATGTGGCGGTCGCTGAACCTGTACGACACCTGGCCCGGCCTGGTCATCCCCTACATGACCTTCACCCTCCCCCTCGCCATCTGGACGTTGTCGGCCTTCTTCCGGGAGATCCCTTGGGAGCTCGAGCAGGCCGCCCAGGTCGACGGGGCCACGCCCTTCCAGGCCTTCCGGCGGGTGATCGTCCCCCTGGCCGCGCCCGGCGTGTTCACGGCCGCCATCCTCGTGTTCTTCTTCGCCTGGAACGACTTCCTGTTCGCCATCTCCCTCACCTCCACCGACAGCTCCCGCACGGTGCCGGCCGCCCTCGCCTTCTTCTCCGGCAACTCCCAGTTCGAGCAGCCCACCGGCTCCATCGCCGCGGCGGCGGTGATCGTCACCATCCCCATCGTGATCCTGGTGCTGATCTTCCAGCGCCGGATCGTCGCCGGCCTCACCGCCGGCGCCGTCAAAGGCTGAGGTCCCGACAACCATGGCTGAGATCACCATCGCCGGCGCCACCAAGCGCTACGCCGACGGCACCGAGGCGGTCAAAGACGTCAACATCGACATCGCCGACGGCGAGTTCGTGATCCTCGTCGGCCCGTCGGGCTGCGGCAAGTCGACCCTGCTGCGGATGATCGTGGGGCTGGAGGACATCTCCGAGGGCGAGATCCGCATCGGCGGCACGGTCGTCAACGACAAGCCGCCCCGCGAGCGCAACCTGGCCATGGTGTTCCAGAACTACGCCCTCTACCCCCACCTCACGGTGCGGGAGAACATGGCCTTCCCGCTGCGGCTGGCCCGCACGCCCGACGCCGAGGTCAACCGCCGGGTCGAAGATGCGGCCAAGGTCCTGGAGCTCACCGACCACCTCGACCGCAAGCCCGCCAACCTGTCGGGCGGGCAGCGCCAGCGGGTGGCCATGGGCCGGGCCATCGTCCGGGAGCCGGCGGCGTTCCTCCTCGACGAGCCCCTGTCCAACCTCGACGCCAAGCTGCGGGTGCAGATGCGCACCGAGATCGCCCGCCTGCAGAACCGGCTCAAGACCACCACGGTCTACGTCACCCACGACCAGACCGAGGCCATGACCCTGGGCGACCGGGTGGCGGTGCTGCGCAAGGGCGTGGTGCAGCAGGTGGCCTCGCCGCGGGAGCTCTACCAGGACCCGGTCAACCTGTTCGTGGCCGGCTTCATCGGATCGCCGGCCATGAACTTGCTGCCCGCCGAGGTGACAAGCGGCGAGGTGAGGCTCCCCATGGTGTCGTTCGCCCTCCCTGAGCGGGCGCGGGCGGAGGTGGGCGGCCGCAGCCAGCTCATCGCCGGCATCCGGCCCGAGGACTTCCACGACGCCGGGCTCACGGGCGACCTGCCGGCGGGGGCGGCCCGCTTCGGCGCCCGCATCGACGTGATCGAGTGGATGGGCTCGGAGCTGTACGCCTACTTCCCCGTGGGCAGGGGCGAGCAGGCCGGCCAGCTCGCCGAGCTGGCCCGGGAGCTGGAGACGGTGGAGTCGCCCGGCGGGGCCGACACGGTGGTGGCCCGCCTCGACGCCGCCAGCGGGGCCCGTGAGGGGAGGGAGGCCGAGCTGTGGTTCGACCCCGACCGGGTGCACCTCTTCGACCCCCAGTCGGGGCTCAACCTCACTCGCGGCGGGGATCGTGACGGAGGGGGCCGTGACGGAGGGGGCCGTGACGGAGGTGAGACAGCCGCTCGATGACGTCCTCCGTCCAGGCGTGGGTGCGGAGGAGGCGGTAGCGCTCGGCGGCCAGGCGGAGGTAGGCCTCGGTCTCGGTGTGGTGGCCGATCAGGTCGGCGTCGCGGAGCATGGCCACCACCGGCACGTACTCCTCGCGGAACCACAGCTCGGCGGCCCGCCGGCGGTCGAGCAGCTCCCCCTCGCTCACGCTCCGCCGGTAGGCCCAGGCCTCGACCCCCTCGGCCAGCAGGGCGTAGTCCCACGGGTCCGACAGCTGGATGCGGGCCCACGCCTCGCCGGCCAGCGGCACCCGCTCCCGCAGCACCCGGCGGTGGTCGAGCCCGGGCAGGTCGCTGGCCCGGGTGCCGGCCAGCCCCGGCTCGGCGGTGAGCACCTCGATCACGTCGGCCTCGACACCGTCGAGGCCCAGGGCCCGGGCCACCGACACCCGGTGGTGCCCGTCCCGCACGAAGTGGAGCGCGCCCACGCGGTAGAGGTCGACGGGGGGCATGGCCTCGCCCCGGCGGGCGGCGGCGTCGATGCGCTCCCAGCGCTGGCGGGTGCGGGTGGTGGTGGGCCGGAACTGGCGGTCGAACGAGCTCTCGCGGTCGACGGTGCCCACGATCGTGCCGACCGGGACGACCTGGCGGCCGAGAGGGCGCTGGCCCACCCGGCCCAGGGCCCGGGTGACCTCGTCGAAGACGAGGATGCGGTCGGCGTCCGGGGGGAGGCGCCGCAGCCGGGCCTTCAGGCGGGCACGGGCTCGCTCCCGCTGGAGGCGGCTGAAGTCGTCGCGGGCGTCGGCGTCGGGGAAGCCCGTGCTCATCGCCGCCTGCCCGTGACCTCGCGCCGCCGCCGTCGGGGAGGCGGTCAGCCCCGGCGCTCGGCCAGCTGGGCGCGGCTCTGCGGGTCCCGGCCCCACGACGTCCGCCGCGCCCGCTCGATGACCTCGTCGAGGGCGGTGCGCGTCTCCTCGCCCCCGACGCCGCTGACCGACAGGCCGCCCTCCACGTCGTCGGCCGCCGCCCCTGCCAGTGCTTCCTCTGCCATGCCCATGCTCCTACCCGGGATCACACGAGGATAAGGGCCACGGGCACGGCGAACAGCGCCGCCACGAAGGCGGCGAGGCGGGGGCGGGAGTGCAGCGCCCGCCGGGCCACGCCCAAGCAGAACCGCCGCAGGAGGGGGTAGGCGAAGGCGAGGAGGAGCAGCGTCCAGACGGTGACCGCCACCGTGACCGCCACCACCACCCGTACCGCGTCCTGGTTGCCCAGCAGGATGGCGGCCACCAGGGTGTCGGCGAGGGTGGTGATGTTGGCGCCGGCGATGTAGGGCAGGGTGTTGGCTCGTCGCAGGCGGCCGCTCGCCACCAGCGGCACGAGCACGGTGAGCGCCACCGACACCGACAGGGTGAGCAGGCACACGCCGCAGCCGGCCAGGAACATCGGCCACTTGCGGGTGTACCAGGCCGACGAGCCCTCCTCCAGGCGGTGGCCGCCCACCGCCGGCATGACCAGGTCGATGAGCCGGAAGCCGACGAGGAGCACGGCCAGCCCGAGGGGGAAGAGGGCCCACCCCGGGAGCACGGCGCCGGCCAGGTCAACGGCCCAGCCGAAGGCGGTGTCGGTGAAGGAGGCGATGCGGGGCGAGGTGCCGGCGTTGAAGCCGTCGAGGGCGCCGCCTTCGAGGAGCAGGAACCCGACGATGGCGCCGGGCACGTACACCACCATGGTCATGGTCAGCGACAGGATCCCGATGGAGATGGGGGCGCGGCGGCCGGCGGTGCCCAGCCGCCGCACGGCGTAGACCAGCCCGACGACCAGCACCACGAACGCCGCCCCCAGCCGCGAGCCGGCCAGCATGGTGAACGACTGGGCCCGGTCGATCGCCCCGCCGTCGAGCAGGGTCAGCGCCGAGGTGGCGACGGGCGAGCCCGACAGCACGATGCACGCCCCCAGCCACCCCGTGCCCAGGGTGCTCCACGCGTTGTCGGTGAACACCGAGCCTTCGAGCGACGGGACCAGGGCCGCCGCCCCCGACCGCATGAGCCCCAGCGCCACCACGAACAGCCCCAGCCCGAGGACGAGGTAGACGAACTTCAGCCCCGCCGGCACCCGCGGCTCGGGGACGACCTCCACGTCCTCGGGGGGCAGCTCGACGCCGGCGATGTGGGCGACGGTCGGTTCCGGCTCCGCGGGCACGCCGTAGTCAACCACCTTTTCCGATCGGACTAGTCGGGATACCCCTGTCGTTCTGGTCACCGTTTCCGCTGCTCCCGCCGCTCTCACGGTGACCAGTTCGCGGGGGTGGGGCCGCCCCCCTCGTTCTGGTCACCGTTTCCGCTGCTCCCGCCCCTCTCACGGTGACCCGTTCGCGGGGTGGGTCGGGTATACCTTCCCCGTGACGATCCCGTCGGAGCGTCTACGGACCTACCGGGCGAAGCGGGACTTCGCCGTCACCGCCGAGCCCGAGGGTGGGGGCGAGACGGCGGCGGCAGGCGGGCCGCCCGCCGGCGCCCGCTTCGTCGTCCAGCGGCACCGGGCCCGGCGGCTCCACTACGACCTGCGGCTGGAGGTGGCCGGCGTGCTGGCCAGCTGGGCGGTGCCCAAGGGCCCCAGCCTCGACCCGGCGGCCAAGCAGCTGGCGGTCCACGTCGAGGACCACCCCGTCGAGTACTTCGACTTCGAGGGCGTCATCCCCAAAGGGGAGTACGGCGGCGGCGACGTGATCGTGTGGGATTGGGGCACGTGGACGCCGGCCAAGCCCGGTGACCCGGTCGCCGCCATCGAGTCGGGAGAGCTGCACTTCGACCTGGTCGGGGAGAAGCTGGCGGGCCGCTTCGTCCTCATCCGGCGCGAGCGCGGCGGCTCGGGGAAGGAGCAGTGGCTGCTGTTCCACAAGAACGACGACCACGCCCGTCCCGGCTGGGACCCCGAGGACCACCCGCGGTCGGTCAAGACCGGTCGCACCAACGACGAGGTGGCCGCCGCCCCCACCGCCCTGTGGCGCAGCGATCTGCCCGCCGACCAGGCGACGGTCCCGCTCGGGCGGGCCGCCGTCCCCGACTGGGAGCCGGCCGACCCCGACGAGCTGGCCGCCCTCGAGGCGCTACCGCCCGCCGGCGGTCGCTGGCGGGTCCAGGGCCTGGAGCTGAAGGTCACCAACCTGGGCAAGGTCCTGTTCCCGCTCCGGCCGGGGACCGGTGAGCCGCCCGTCACCAAGCGTGAGCTGATCGGCTACGCCGCCCGGATCGCCCCCTTCATGCTCCCCTACCTCTACGACCGCCCGGTCAACCTCCAGCGCTTCCCCGACGGCGTGGACCGGCCCGGCTTCTGGCACAAGGAGGTGCCCAGCCACGCCCCCGAGTGGTTGCAGCAGTGGCACAACCCCGAGGCCGATCCGGGCGAGACCGAGTGCTACGCCGTCGTCGACAGCGTGGCCGCCCTGGCCTGGATGGCCAACTTCGGGGCCATCGAGCTCAACGCCTGGACATCCGCCCTGGCCGACGTCCACCAGCCCACGTGGGCCCTCATCGACATAGACCCCGGCACCACCAACCCGTTCGACGACGTCGTGCTCCTGGCCCGCCTCTACCGCACCGCCCTCGAGCACCTCGGGGTGGTGGGCATGCCCAAGGTGACCGGCAAGCGGGGCATCCAGGTGTGGGTGCCGGTGGCCCCCGGCTACACCTTCGACCGCACCCGGGCGTGGGTGGAGAAGGTGTCACGGGCCATCGGCAACACGGTGCCCGAGCTGGTGAGCTGGGAGTGGCAGAAGGACCGCCGCAAGGGCCTGGCCCGCCTCGACTACACCCAGAACGCGATCAACAAGACGCTCATCGCCCCCTTCTCCACTCGCCCCGCTCCCGGCGCCCCCGTGTCGGTTCCCATCCGCTGGGACGAGCTGGAAGACCCCGGCCTCCGCCCCGACCGCTGGACCGTGCGCACCGTCTTCGACCGCCTCGACGAGGTCGGCGACCCTCTGGCCGAGCTGATCGGCCGCCCCCAGCGGTTGCCCTCCCTGTAGCGGAGGGGCGTGGGTCTCGGCGGGCGGCCTGAGGCCGTTCAGCCCCGCAGCAGGTAGAAGCGGAAGAAGAGGTTGTCGACGGGCAGGACCTCCACGTCGGGGAAGCCGGCCGCCGCCGCCAGCTCCCGCACCGTGGATTGGCGCAGCGCCGTGCCCAGGGCGGCGGACGGCGACTTCTCCCGTGACGCGGGAAGGCAGTGGCTGATGCTCCAGCCGAACATCATGCGCTCCACCGCGTCGCCCGGCGCGGTGAACTCGTCGGCCACCCGCTCGTCGGCCACCAGCAGGAACCCCCCGGGGGCCAGGGCGGCCCGGGCCGCCGCCAGCGCCTCGACGGGGGCGGCCATGTCGTGCAGGGCCTCGAATATGCAGATGAGGTCGTAGGGCCCGGTGTCGGCCAGGTGGGCGGCGTCGCGTACCGCGAACGTGACCCGCCCGGCGGCGGGGTGGCCGGCGGCGTTGCGCTCGGCGGCGGTGATGGAGGCGGGGTCGAGGTCTACGCCCTCCACCCGGGCGTTGGGGTAGGAGGCGGCCAGGGCCAGGGTGGACCAGCCCTGGCCGCACCCCACGTCGGCCACCCGGGCGGGCGGGCCGTCCGCCAGCCGGGCGTGCAGATCGGGCGCGGCCGCCACCCAGCTCGTCAGCTCGTGGGTGAAAGCGGGCCGGTTGATGGCCGCCTGGCCGGCGCAGAAGTCGGCCCCGTAGGCGGAGTAGGCGACGCCGCCGCCCGTCCGGTAAGCGTCGACGACGGCGGGCAGGGCCCCGGCGATGCCCACGACCATCGAGGCGAAGGGGGCGGAGTGGGCCGGGTCCTCGCCGTCGGTCAGCACCTCGGCGTGGCCCTCCGGCAGCCAGTAGCGCCGCTCGCCGGGGGGCGCGGCGGCGTCGTCCACGTCGAGCATGCCGGCCACCGCCTGCTGGTCGAGCCACTCCTGGGCGTACCGCCCGTCGATACCGGCGGCGGCGGCCAGGTCGCCCGAGGCCATCGGCCCCGAGCTGGCCAGGGCCCGGTAGAGGCCGAGCTGTATGCCGAGGTGCACCCCGAACAGCTCCAGGGTCCCGATGGCGGCTTCGAACAGCCGCTCGGCCAGCGCGTCGCGCCGCTCGGCGGCGTCAGCAGGGAGGGTGGGGGTCTCGCTCGCGGTCATGGCCCCCACGGTAGGGCGAAGTGCGCAGAGCGAGAAGGGTCACGTCGTCCTCCCGGCGGTGGCGGTTGACGCAGGCGGCGAGCAGGTGGTCGCACAGCTCGTCCGGGCCGGCGACGGGACGGCGCGCCGCCTCCTCCAGTTCGAGGAGGCCGAGGGCGAGGGGACGGGCGGGGCTCTCGACCAGGCCGTCGGTGAACAGCACCACCGTCGATCCCGGCGGAACCTCGACCGCCCGTTCCAGGCGCCCCTGGCCCTGGCCGCCACCTCCCAGCGGTTCGGTGAAGTCGTCGTGGAGGAAGCCGCGCCCCGCCACCAGCGGCGGGCACTCCCCGGCGCTGCAGAGCCGCAGCTCCCGCGCCGCGGGGTGCAGGGCCACGCAGGCGACGGTTGCGCCGCGCCCGAGCCCACCGGCGGCCACGAAGCGGTCGAGGTTCTCCACGATGCGGGCGGGGGACGGGCCGGCCAGCAGGGCCGAGGCGCGGGCGGCGGCGGCCACGTCGGCCTTCACGCCGACCGCCTCCATGCCCCGCCCGGGGACGCTGCCGACCACGGCGACCACCCAGCCTCCGTCTAGGGCCACGACGTCGTGCCAGTCGGCCCCGCCGCGGAGCCCCATGCCCCACGGCCGCGAGCGGGCCGCCACCTCCAGGCCCGGTACGGAGGGCAGCGGCGCGCCCCGGAAGCGGTCCTGGTCGCGAGCGTCGCGGCGGCGGGCGGCGAAGTCCCGGAGCGACTCCAGCGGCGCCGGGCCACCCGGCCCCGTTCCGGAGCCCCCAGGTGGCGCCGCCGGCGCCGCCGGCGCCGTGGTCTCGATCACGGGCTCGAGGTCGAGCGACGGTGGGCCCGTCTCACCCAGCTCGGCCCGCACCGCCTCGAGCACGCCGTCGAAGCTGCTCGAGAGGGCCTCGCTGAACCCGGCGCCGAAGGCGCAGTCGGCCGGTTCGACCTCCAGCACCACGGTGTCGGCCGGCAGCCCGCCCCACTGCCCCAGCACGGCCAGGGTGTGGTCGAGGCCCACCGCCCCGCCCATGGAGGCGGCCAGCCGGTCATGGGCGTCGGCGGCGTCGGCGGCGTCGGCCGCCGCCGCCCGCACCACCCGGCGGCGCACGCTCCCCGGCGAGTCGGCCCCCGACGCCACCGCGCCCACTAGCACGAGCTTGGGCGGGCGCAGCTCCTGCATGCGGTGGAGAACGAGGTGGGCGGCGTAGGAGAGATCCTCCACGACCACGCCCTCGGGCCACGAGAACGGTTGCAGGTAGGCGACGAGGTGCCGCCCGAAGTCGAGGTCGCGGTGGCCGGGGGCCCCGAAGCCGCCGATCAAGACCCGGCAGCGCGTCGACATGGACGTGCTCATGCTCC
>DATLGZ010000401.1:0-2671 GCA_035540235.1 Acidimicrobiales bacterium
CTCCAGCGCGAGCTCGGGCTGCCCGAGGGGGTGGACACCCCCGACGGTGTGCCCGCTCCTCCCGCCACCCGGCCGCGGCCGGCGGCGACCCCGACGAAGGTGGCGGCCCCGACCAAGTCGGCGTCGAGACCGGCGGCGAGAAGGGCCACGGCGGCCACGGCCACGATGCCGCCCGCGGGCCGGCGGAGGGCCGGCGGCCGGCGGCGCCGGGGTGGCCCGCGCGTCAGCGCACGGTGATGAGGCCCTGCATGCCGTAGGCCCAGTGGCCGGGCAGGTGGCAGCCGAAGAAGAGCGTGCCCCGGGTGCGGAAGGTGTAGGTCGTCTCGGCCGTGGCCCCCGGCCCCACCGACACCTCCCCCGGGCGCTCGCCGTGGTGGGCCTCGGTGCCGAGCTCGTGGGCGTCCTGCACGGCCAGGTCGCCCACGATCAGCTCGTGGGGGATGGGGTCGGCGTTGCGGACCACGAACCGCACCGTCTCCCCCACCGAGACCTCGAGGTGGGCCAGCGAGAAGCGGGAGTGGTGGACGTCGAGCACAACCGTCCGGACGCGCCCTCCCCCCGCCCCCGTCCCGGCCTCGGCCGCCGGCCAGCCGGCCAGGGCCAGAGCCACGGCCACGCCCGCGGTGAGCAGGACCGGTGCGGCCAGCGCGGCCCTCGCCCTCGACCTCATGCCGGGCGCCGCCCCCGGCCCGCCGCCACCGCCACCGAGGCGGCCGCCAGCACGGCCACCCCGGCGCCGACCGCGGCTGCCAGCGGCCACGCCGGCCCGGCGCCGTCCGCGTCGGCCGGCGGCCGGAGTGCGGCCACCGGCACGCCCTCGAGGCCGGCCGCCACGCGAGAGGGCTGGCCGGTCCCGCTGGCGTCCACGGCCAGGTCGTAGGTCAGCTCGGAGGGGGCGGCGTCCACCTGGAGGTAGGTGAGCCACGACGACTGGGGCACCCACGCCATCCCCTTGTCGGAGCGCAGGTCGTCGAGCAGCGACGAGGAGGCCGGCCCCTGCGACTGAAGGCGCAGGCCGGCAGCGCCCTCGCCGGGCAGGAGGGTCGGGCGGCGGTCGGTGAGCAGGAACACGTCGGCGTTCACCCGCTCGGCGGGCTGGCGGCCGAGGGCGAGTATGCGCAGCGGCACCCACGGGTTGTCGGTGGGGATGGCCAGGTGGATGGGCGTGCCGTCGCCGATCGCCACTCCCCGCTGGCGGGCGGCGTCGGCGTCGAAGCGGGCGGCCAGGAAGATGGGGCTGCGGCTGGCGTAGAAGTCGAGGACCTCGGGGGCGTCGGGAGGGAGCAGGAAGCCGTGGTCGGCCGCCCACCGGCCCACGGCCTGGGCCCCTCCCCGCAGCACCGTCAGGTCGAGGGCGTCGATGCGCTTCTCGAGCAGCACCTGGGCCTCGTCGGCCACCGCCCCCGAGTTGGCCCGGGCGGTGGCGGCCAGCACCGAGACCGGCGGGCGCACCTCCCGCACCAGGCGCTGGAGGGTCCAGTCGCCGCCCCGCTCGACGCTGGCGGGCACGCCCGGCAGGGGCACGATCGAGCCGAACTCGCCGCCCGCCCCGGCGAACTCGAACGACGTCACGTAGTGCTCAACCCCGCCGGTGTAGGCGGCCAGGGTCGTGGTCTTCAGGAGGTTGACGGCGCCGTTGCGGCCGATGAGGCCGCCGCACGCCCCCGCCGGGCCGGCCGCCAGCCCCACCACCACGCCGGCCAGGGTCAGGGTCAGAAGGAACCGCCGCATGGGCCACCTCGCTCGTCGTCGCGGAACGTCGGACGGCGGTTGGACGCCCGCCGGCGAGCACCAGGTTCCCGGGTTCCTCAGCGCTCTCGCAGCACGACGGTGCCCGAGCGGTCCTCCACCACCGCCTGGACGTAGCGGGTGACGGCGCCGTCGAAGGCGGTGCACTCCAGCGCCGCCCCCACGTCGAGCAGGCGGGCCCGGGCCGGCCCGCAGTCCACCTGGGCCGCCTGCCACTCGGGCTCGAGGCGGCTGCGGAGGAAGTCGGCGACCGAGCCCACGTCGACGATGGCCAGCAGGGGGCGGGCCTCGTAGGTCACCGTCCCCCCCTCCACCTGCGCCACCGTCACCTCGAAGGGGGCGTCCAGCCCCTCGACCGCGAGCGTGCACCGGAACGTCTCACCCCGACGGGCGGCCACCCCGGACGGGCAGGCCGCCTCCCCCACCTCCAGCCGGGGGGCACGGGCGGCCTGGCGCTGGACCAGGAGCGTCTCCACGTCCTCGGGGTTGACCACGGGCGTGGCGGAGGAGGAGCGCCCGCCCCCACACCCCCCGAGGAGCAGGAGGGCGGCGACGGCGGCCAGCGCCGGCCGGACCGGCCGGCGCACCGGCCGGCGCACCGGCCGGCGCACGGTCGGGGGCACGCTCAGGCGCGCCGGGCGCCGATGGTGTCCCGCCACACGGGGTCGTAGCCGGCGGCCCGAAGGGCATCGGCCACCTCGGCGGGCGGCCGCTCGTCGGCCACCTCGAACTGGGCCCCCGCCGGGCTGGGGGCGGCGTAGCCGCCCGGCTCGGTGTGGGAGCCGGCCGAGAGCTGGGTGACCCCGAGCGGCACCAGGGCGTCGCGCAAGGCGGGCGGCTCGCGGGTGGAGAGCGACACCCCCACGTCGGGCTGGAAGAGGCGCAGGGCGCACAGGAGCTGGGTCAGGTCGGCGTCGGAGAG
>DATLGZ010000402.1:0-8247 GCA_035540235.1 Acidimicrobiales bacterium
GGCGTGCAGCCCGGCTTCTTCTCGTGGGTCTACGGGGCGCCGTGCGGGCGGCCCGGTAGCCCTCGGCCGGCGCCCCGTCGACCCACGAGAAGAAGCCGGGCTGCACGCCCAGGGGGTCCTCCGCCTCGCCCTTCAGCTCCAGCTCGAGGGCGCGGGCCATGCCGATGCCGTCCTCGTGCATGGGGAAGCCCTCGTAGGCGTCGGCCGGGGGGAAGGGGCGGCCGGCGAGCAGGTAGTACTCGTCTGCGGCGAAGGCCAGGCGGCGGCCCAGAACGGAGAGGTAGATGCCCTGCCACTCCTCGACCAGGTCGACGATGGCGGCCGCCTCCGCCGCCGTGTGGGGGCGCAGCGACGGCTCCGACGAGTGGCGGCTGACGCCCAGGGGCACCACGCAGGCGGTGGCCAGCTCGGGGTACTCGTCCAGGATGCCGGCCAGGGTGGCCTCCAGGGCGGCGCCGTCGTTGACCCCGGGGCACACCACGACCTGGCCGTGCACGGTGATGCCGGCGTCGAGCAGGGCCCGCAGCCAGCGCAGGCTGGTGGCTCCCCGCCGGTTGCGCAGCATGCGGGCCCGCAGGTCGGGGTCGGTGGTGTGGATGCTGACGTTGAGAGGGCCCAGCCGCTCGCTCACCACCCGCTCGAGGTCGAGCTCGGTGAAGCGGGTGAGGGTGGTGTAGTTGCCGTAGAGGAACGACAGGCGGTAGTCGTCGTCCTTGACGTAGAGGCTGGGCCGCAGGCCCGCCGGCAGCTGGTAGATGAAGCAGAACTCGCAGTGGTTGTCGCACGTGCGGACCTGGTCGAACAGCGGCGAGGCGACCTCGGCGCCCAGGGGCTGGCCGGCCCCCTTGGTCACGCCCACGGCCAGTTCGAGCCCGCCCCGGCGCACCTCCAGGTCGAGGTCGGCCTCGTCGACCAGCAGCCGCCACTCGATCACGTCCCGCGGCCGGCGGCCGTCGATGGAGACGATCTCGTCGCCGGGCTGGAGGCCGGCGCCCGCCGCGGGCGAGCCGGGCGCGACGGCGACGACGCGCGGGAGGGCCATGGGTGCACAGGGTAGATGGCCCCCGCCGGTAGCCTCGGAGGCGATGCAGGTCGACCGTGTGCTGCTCGCCGCGCCCCGGGGGTTCTGCGCGGGGGTCGAGATGGCGATCAAGGCCCTGGCGTGGATGATCCGCGTCTTCCAGCCGCCGGTCTACTGCTACCACGAGATCGTCCACAACCGGCTGGTGGTCGACCGCTTCCGGCGGCTGGGCGTGGTCTTCGTCGACGACGTGGACGACGTGCCCGCCGGCGCCCCCCTCATGCTGTCGGCCCACGGGTCGGCCCCCGAGGTGGTCGCCGCCGCCCGCCGCACCGGCGGGTTCGTGGTCGACGCCGTGTGCCCGCTGGTGACCAAGGTCCACCACGAGGTCAAGGTCCGGGCCGGCAAGGGGTACTCGATCGTCTACGTGGGCCACGAGGGCCACGACGAGGCGGTGGGGACCATGGCCGTGGCGCCCGACTCCATCCACCTCGTCGAGTCGGAGGAGGACGTGGCCGGGGTGGACGCGGGGGGGCGCCCGGTGGCCCTGCTGGCCCAGACCACGCTCAGCCACCAGGACTGGGCGGGCGTGCTGGCCGCCGCCCGCGAGCGGTTCCCCGACCTGTGGATGCCGGGGCGCAGCGACCTGTGCTTCGCCACCACCAACCGCCAGACGGCGCTGATGGAGATCGCCAGCCGGTCCGACGCCCTCGTCGTGCTCGGGTCGGCCAACTCGTCCAACACCGTGGCCCTGGAGAAGGTGGCCCGGGCCGCCGGCTGCCCTCGGGTCTACCGGGTCAACGGCGCCCACGAGCTGCCGGGCGACCTGGCGGGCACGGTGGGGGTGACGGCCGGCGCCTCCGCCCCCGAGGACCTGGTGCGGGACGTCATCGCCCGCCTGGCCCCGGCTCAGGGCGTGGAGGAGGTGCGGGTGACCGAGGAGGACGAGTACTTCCCCCAGCCCCGGGAGCTGCGCGACCTGCTGGCCGGCATAGACGCGGTGGTGAGCCTGACCCTGGGCGGCCCCCCGCCCTCCGCCGCCCTGGCCGACGACCGCCAGCTGGCCGCCAGCGACGTGCTGGAAGCCCTCGGCACGCCCTGACGGCGCCCGCCGGCCCGCGGCTGCGCCTCTCCGCCCCCTACGTCCCCAGGAGCTGGAAGCCGGCCCGGGCCACGCCGAAGGGCTGCTCGGTGACGACCAGCGTGTACTGGCCGGGCCCGGCCTGGGCGCAGGGCCCGGGCGAGGAGCCGGGCGGGCAGGCCTGCTGGTCCCAGGTGGCGGTGGTGGTGTGGACCTCTGCGGGTTCGAAGGGGGCCCAGCGCAGGCCGTCGGCGATGGTGGCCACGGCCCTGGTCACCGACCGGCCATCGGCGCCGACCACGTCGACCATGGCGGCCGTGCTGGCCCAGTAGCAGGTCCGCCCCGAGACGTTGGTGAAGGTGGCCGTTCCCTGGACGGTCTGGCCGGGGCGGTAGGTGGTGCGGTCGAGGGTGAGGCGGGCGTCGAACATGGAAGGGAGGCACGCCGGCCCGGGGGGCCCGCCGGGAGGCGGCGGGCCGGTGGTGGTGGTCGCCCCCGGAGCGGTCGTGGGGGTGTCCGCCGGCCCCGGCGATGCCGCCCCCGGGCGGGTGGTGGAGGTGGCCGGCCCGTCGGCGGGCGTGGTGGTGGAGGCCGGGCCGTGGGGGGGAGCCGGGGCCAAGACCGTCCCGCCGCCGGGCTGGCCCAGCGTGCCCAGGGAATCGGGCGACGCCCCCTCGTCGGCCCACCGCCCCAGCACGACCCCGCCGGCGACGGTGAGGCCGACCGCGAGGACGAGCCCCAGCGCGAGCCGCCGCGTCCCCTCGCCCTCGTCCTTCATGACAGGCGGTTCATGACATCAGGAAACGTCCGGAGCGGTGGGGGGGTTGACCCCCACGCGCTTCTGGGCCTCGTCGAACAGGCGCTGGACCTCCTGGCGCAGCTCCTCGGTGAGCTCGTGCAGCACCCGCCGCGGCACCCGGCCCCCTTCCGCGGGCGCAGGCGGGCGGATGGGCGGGCCGACGACCACGGCGATCTTCACGGGACGGGGAACCCGCTGGCCCCGCTTGAGGGCCCGCTCGGAGCCCCCGATGCCGACCGGCACTATCGGCACCCCCGTCTTGGCCGCCAGGTAGGCCGGCCCCTCGTAGAGGTCGACCACCACCGGGCCCGACCGGCGGGTGCCCTCGGGGAACATCACCACCGGCTCGCCGCGCTCGATCACCGCCATGCAGCGCCGCATGGCCTCCCGGTCGGGGCCGCCCCGCCGTACCGGGAAGGCGCCCAGGGCGTACAGGAAGCGGTTGAAGACGGGGTATTTCCAGATCGAGTCCTTGGCCATGTAGCAGAGGCGGCGTTTGGTGACACATGACACGATGGCGAAGTCGAGGAATGACCGGTGGACGGGGGCCAGGACGAAGGGCTCGTCCCGGGGCACGTGCTCGCGCCCCTCGCAGGTTACCCGCCAGTAGGCCTTGAGGATGGTCGCCACCACGTACCAGACCACCCGGTAGAGGATCACGGCCGCTGCACCTCCCGGTCCGCAGCCCGGGCCACGATCTCGTCGACCACGTCGTCCACGCTGCGGCCGGTGCTGTCGATGACGACCGCGTCGGGCGCGGCCACGAGCGGGGAGGCGGCCCGGCTGGCGTCGAGGTGGTCGCGGCGGGCCAGGTCGGCGGCGTCCTCGTCCGCCCCCCGCCGGCGTGCCCGCTCGTCGGCGGAGGCGGTCAGGAAGACCTTGACGGCGGCGTCGGGGAACACGACCGTCCCGATGTCCCGGCCCTCCACCACTGCCCCTCCCCGAGCCGCCACCCACCGCCGCTGCACCGCCACCAGCTCGGCCCGGACCTCGGGCTGAGCGGCCACCGCGCTCACGGCCCGGTTGATCGCCGGGTTGCGCAGCTCCGCCTCCCCCACGGGGGCGGCCTCGATCTCCCGGGCCAGCTCAGCCAGCCGGGCGGCCGTGCCCGGCCCCGGCTCGATGCCGGCCGTCAGGGCGGCGGCCGCCACCGCCCGGTACATGGCGCCGGTCTCCAGCACCTCCAGCCCCAGCCGCTCGGCCACCGCCCGGGCCACCGTGGACTTCCCCGACCCCACCGGCCCGTCGATGGCGATCACCCGCACGCCAGCGCCTCCAGGTCGGCGGCGAAGCCGGGGTAGCTGGTGGCGACCGCGTCCCAGCCGCCGACGTGCGTCTCGCCGCCGGCGGCGAGACCGGCGATGGCCAGGGCCATGGCCATGCGGTGGTCGCCTCCGGACTCGACGGCGGCGCCGGTCAGGCGGGCCGGCCCGTAGACCACTAACCCGTCGGGCCGGGGCTCGACCCGCGCCCCCAGCCGGGCCAGCTGGGTGGCCACGGCGGCGATGCGGTCGCTCTCCTTCACCCTCAGCTCGGCCGCGTCGCGGACGACGGTCGTGCCTTCGGCGCAGGCGGCGGCCACGGCCAGGATGGGCAGCTCGTCGATCAGGCCCGGCACCTCGTCGCCGCCGATCTCGGTGGCCCGCAGCGGGCCGGTGTGGCGCACCCGAACGTCGGCGACAGGGGCGGCGACGCCGGCGGCGGTGGTGGCGGGGGTGCGCTCGACGTCCGCCCCCATGCGGGCCAGCACGTCGAGGAAGGCGGCCCGGGCCGGCCCCAGGTAGACGTCGGGCACGGTGACGTCGCTGCCGGGCACGACCGCCGCCCCCACCAGCCAGAAGGCGGCCTGGGATGGGTCGCCGGGCACGTCGAGCTCGAACGGCCGCAGGGTGGAAGGCCGGACCCGGATGGTCAGCCCCCCGTCCTCGACGGTCACGTCGGCGCCGGCCAGAGCCAGCATCTCCTCGGTGTGGGCCCGGGTCGGGACGGCCTCGCGCACCACCGTCTCGCCCTCGGCTGCCAGCCCGGCCAGCAGCACCGCCGCCTTCACCTGGGCCGACGGCACGGGAAGGCGGTAGTCGATCCCCTTCAGGGCCGCGCCCCGAACGACGAGGGGTGGGAGGCGGCCGCCGTCTCGGCCGTCGAGGTTGGCGCCCATCTCCCGCAGGGGGACGGCCACCCTGTCCATGGGCCGGCGGCGGATCGAGGCGTCGCCCGTCAGCACCGTCAGGCCCGGCACGGTGGCGCACAGCCCGGCCAGCAGCCGCATCGACGTGCCCGAGTTGCCGACGTCGATCACGCCGGCGGGCTCGTGGAGCCGGCTGCGCCCGCCCCTGACGGCCTCCTCTGCGACCTCGGCCCCCAGGGCCTCCACGGCCGCCCGGGTGCGGGCCACGTCGTCGCCCGCCGACAGACCCCGCACCGCCGAGGTGCCTTCGGCCAGGGCGGCGAGCAGCAGGGCGCGGTGGGAGATCGATTTGTCCCCCGGCACACGGACGGTGCCCGTCAGCGCCCGCCCGCCCCGGACTATCACGGCTCGAGCCTGCGAGCCGCGACGCGGTAGCCCCGGGCGAAGAGGGCGCCCCGTACCGTGCCCAGGGCGTCGGCGTCCACGACGATCACCAACACGCCGGAGGCGCCCTCGCTGGAGTGGGCGATCTCGATGTCGAAGATGTTGACCGCCAGCTCCCCGAGCAGGGTGGTCACCTCGGCCAGGACCCCGGGCCGGTCGGGCACGGGCACCCGCACCTCGGCCAGGGCGGCGGGCCGGTCGCCCCGGACGGGCAGGTTGGCCCGGGCCTGGCGGGCCCGCTCGAGCACCGACAGCAGCCCGGGCCGGTCCCCCAGCACCACCAGGTCGCGCACGGTGGAGAGGGCGGTCACCAGCTCGTCGAGGGCCTTGACGATCGCCTCCCGGTTCTCGGCGCAGATGTCGGGCCAGATGCCGGGGGCGCCGGCGGCGATGCGGGTCATGTCCCGGAACCCGCCGGCGGCCAGGCGCAGGAGGGCGGCGTTCTCCTCCGCCCCCTCGGCGGCCTGCACCATAAGGGCGGCGGCGGCCAGGTGGGGCACGTGGGACACCGTGGCGACCAGGTCGTCGTGGCGCTCGGGGGGCAGGGCCAGCACCTCCGCCCCCAAGGCGCCCACCACCGACCGCACGGCGGTGTAGGCGGCCGGGTCGGTGTCGAGGCGGGGGGTCAGGACCCAGGTCGCCCCTTCGAACAGGTCGGGCGACGCCCCGTCCACCCCCTCCTGCTCGGACCCGGCCATGGGGTGGCCGCCGACGAACCGGGCGTGGTCGACGCCCGCCACCACCGGCGACTTCACGCTCCCCACGTCGGTCACCACGTGGCCGGCGGCCAGGGCGCGCCGGGCCTCCTCGACGATGGCGGACACGGGGGTGGCCACGAACGTGATGGCGGCCTCGGGGTCGTCGCCGACGGCGTCGAGGGCCCCCAGCTCCAGGGCGCGGGCGGCCCGGGCCGGGTCGGCGTCCCGGCCGGTGACGTGCCATCCCCGCGCCCGCAGGGCCAGGCCGATCGACCCGCCGATCAGCCCGGTGCCGACGACGGCGGCCCGAGCGGGCCCGGGCTCAGCCGGGGAGGTCATCCCGCAGGCCCTTGGCGCCCTCCAAATAGACGTGGCGGAGCTCGGAGGGCGGCGTCTCGGTGGTGAGGTGCATCAGCACCCGGATGCAGCGAGGGGTGCCGTCGCGGACCGCCAGCTCGCGCGCGCACAGCAGGGGCACGTCGCCCAGGCCGACGCCCCGGGCGGCGGCGGCCGGGAACAGCGACACGAGGTCGTCGGTGGCGGTGAAGATCACGCTGATGAGATCGTCCTTGTCGATGCCGTTGCGTTCCAGCATGGCCTGCACCAGGGCCTGGACGCGCTCGGTTATCTGCTCGGGGGTGTCGGCGTCGGCGGTGGTGGCCCCTCGCAGGGCGCGCACGGCAGGGGGCATCGGGGGCGGAATCTAGAAGACGCGCCGGCCGCTACGCCGGGTTGGCCACCATGGCCGCCACCAGGGCGTCCATGGCGCCGATGGTGCTGGCGGCAGTGGGCCCGGTGACGACCAGCGAGAAGACGACCGTGCTGCCGCCGGAAGTGGTCAGGTAGCCGGAGAGGGCGCGGGACTCCCGGACCGAGCCGGTCTTGGCCCGCACCACCCCCTCGGCCGCCGTCCCCCGGAACCGGTTGGCCAGGGTGCCGCTGTGCCCGGCCACCGGCAGCCCCTCGACCAACAGGTCGCCCCAGGGCTGGGAGCGGGCGGCGGCCAGCAGCTCCCGCCACTCCCGCACGGGGCGAGCGTTGTCCCGGCTCAGCCCCGACCCGTCGGCGCTGCGCCCCGACAGGGCGACCCCGAGGGCGGCCATGGCGTCGTGGGCGGCGGCCAGCCCGCCCGCGGTCGTGCCCTTGCCGGTGGCCCGGAACCCGACCTCCTTGATCAGCAGCTCGGCCGCGAAGTTGTCGCTGCGGCGGAGCATGTCGGCCACCAGCACGGAGACGGGGGCCGACCCGATCGACGCCAGGGTGACCGCCTCCGGGGTGGCGGCCCGCGAGCGGGCCCCACCGGTGACGGCGATGCCGGCCCGCCGCAGGGAGTCCCGGAGGGCGGCCAGGTTGCCGACCACCGGGTCGGCCAGGTAGTCGGCGTCGTTCCGCAACCAGTTGCCGTCGACGGCCATGGCGGACAGGGGCCCGACGAAGGTGGGGACGTGGATGTCCCGCCAGCCGGGGGCCGACCGGCGATCGTCGAAGCGGGTCTCGTCGCCCACCAGGTCACCGTCGACGACGGTGACCCCTCTGGCTCGCAGCTGGCGGGCCAGGTCGTCGAGGGAGTGGGCGCCCCGCGAGCGCAGGCTGGGATCACCCCCGCCCACCAGCACCAGGTCGCCCCGGAGAACCCCGCCATCCTCGGCGCCGTCGCTGCGCAGCTCCGTGACCAGCGTGGCGCCGGGCCCCATCACCGCCAGCGCGGCCGCCGCCACCAGCACCTTCTCGGTCGACCCGGGCCGGAGGGGCACCTCCGCCCCGTGGGCCACCACCTCGCCCGCCCCGTCCACCCACACCGACAGCCCGACGTTGGCGCCGCCGAAGCGGGGGTCGCCCAGCCGCTCCAGGACGGCCTCCACCAGCCCGGGGGGCGGCGGGCCGAACGAGGGCGCGCCGGCGACGGTGGCGGGCGGCTCCTCCACCGCCGTCGTGGTGGTCGTCTCCGGCACCGCCAGGGCGAGGGGCGCCAGCGGCGTCGTGGCCAGAGGCTGCTCGGCGGGGGCCAGTGCCTTGGGAGCGAAGGCCTGAGGGTCGGCGGGCGAGCAGGCGGCGGCGAGGGCGGCGAGGGCGGCG
>DATLGZ010000403.1:0-3489 GCA_035540235.1 Acidimicrobiales bacterium
TCAAGCGAAGAAGTAGTCGCCCTTGTCGTAGGGGCGGCGGATGCGGCAGTGGGGGCACTGGTGCGACGTCGTCGGCATGGGCGCCGACGCCAGCTCGTCGGGGCTCAGCTGCTCGGGCACCTCGAACACCTCGTAGCACCCCTTGCACTTCACCTTCAGCGTGGCGGCCATCAGATCCCCTCCTTGCGGGCCCGCATCACCAGCGTGCGGGGCAGCCAGAGGAACGCCTCCCGCCAGTAGCGGCTGGGCGTTCCCTCGGTCGACGATTCCGGCTCGGCCATCACGTCGATGCGGAAGTTGTTGCGGGTCAACCCCATGAACAGGTCGGACAGGGTGTGGTGGTAGCCGCCGAAGGGCGTCTCCCCCGAGTCGTCCACCGGGGTGCGGTCGAAGTAGGAGCGGCGCACGAGCAGGGGCTGCTCGGGGTCGCTGTCGTCGATCAGGTCGTAGACGGGGTGGGGGATGGAGAACACGAGCGGGGCGCCCTCCTTCAGCACCCGGTGCACCTGGCGGAAGACCCGGTTGAGGTCGGCTACCCCGCCGAACGCCCACGCCGAGAACACCAGGTCGACGCTGTCGGCCCGCATGAAGGCCAGGTCGGCCAGGTCGCCGTGGTGCAGCTCGATCTTGACGCCTTCCCGCTCGGCCCACCGCTTCGCCCCTGCCAGCATCTCGGGAGAGGGGTCGAGGCCGATGGCGTGGGCCCCCTGCTTGGCGAAGGCGAGGGTGGCCTGGCCACCCCCGCAGCCCAGGTCGAGCACCCGCTTTCCGCTCACGCTGCCGAGCAGGCGCAGCTCGGCCTCGGTGGCGGTGTCGGGCCCGTAGCGCACCACGCCGGCGTGGTCGAGATCGTGCAGCTGCCGGTTCCACCCCGCGACCACGCCTGGCATTCTTGCTCGGCGGGGGTCGCAGCGGGCGGACCGCCCCTCCGCCGGCGGCCGCCGGCGGTGGCCGCCACGCCTCTGCGCTACCCGTCAGCCGGCGGGCGAGGCGGCGATGAAGTCCTCGACCAGGCGGTGGGCCTCGTCGTCGTGGTACTGCACCGGCGGCGACTTCATGAACCAGGCCGACGGGCCGAGGAGGGGCCCCCCGATGCCCCGGTCGCGGGCCAGGCGGGCGCAGCGCACGGCGTCGATGATGACCCCCGCCGAGTTGGGGGAGTCCCACACCTCCAGCTTCAGCTCCAGGTTGAGCGGCACGTCGCCGAAGTTGCGGCCTTCGAGGCGGATGAAGGCCCACTTGCGGTCCTCCAGCCAGGGCACGTGGTCGGACGGCCCGATGTGCACGTCCTCGGCGGCGATGCCGTTGTCGATCTGGCTGGTGACGGCCTGGGTCTTGGAGATCTTCTTGGAGATGAGCCGGTCGCGCTCGAGCATGTTCTTGAAGTCCATGTTGCCGCCCACGTTGAGCTGGTAGGTGCGGTCGAGCACCATCCCGCGGTTCTCGAAGAGGCGGGCCAGGATGCGGTGGACGATGGTCGATCCCACCTGGCTCTTGATGTCGTCGCCGATGATGGGCACGCCCGCCTCGGTGAACCGCCGGGCCCACTCCGGGTCGGAGGCGATGAACACCGGGATGGCGTTCACGAACGCCACCCCCGCCTCCAGGCAGGCGGTGGCGTAGTGCTTCTGCGCCTCCTCCGACCCGACCGGCAGGTACGACACGAGCACCTCGGCGCCGGTGTCGCGCAGCACCTGGGCCACGTCGACGGGGTCGTCGAGGGACTCCTCGATCGTCTGGCGGTAGTAGTGGCCGAGGCCGTCGAGCGTCGGCCCCCGCTGCACCTGCACGCCCAGCTCGGGGACGGGGGCGAAGCGGACGGTGTTGTTCTGACCCGAGAAGATGGCCTTGCCCACGTCGAGGCCCACCTTGGCGGCGTCCACGTCGAAGGCGGCCACGACCTCGACGTCGCCCACGTGGTACCCGCCCAGCACGACGTGCATGAGCCCCGGCACCGACTCGTCGGGGTCGGCGTTGCGGTAGTACTCGATGCCCTGCACCAGCGAGCTGGCGCAGTTCCCGACGCCGGCGAGGGCGAGACGGATGTTGCTGCTCACGAGTCCTCCTTGGGGCTCGATGCCGTTGTGGCGTGCTTCTCGGTGTCGATGAGCGCGTCCAACCAGGAGATGTCGCGCTCGGTGGCCTCGGTGTCGTGCTCGACCAGTGACCGCATGTAGGCGTCCATCCGCTCCCGGCGGCCCCGGGCCGCGCTGCGATAACGGGCGAGCTGCTCGACGAGCTGGGCCCGCCGCCGCTCGAGGAGGCCGAGGCGTGCCTCCGGCGGCAGGTACCGACAGAACGCCAGCTTGAGGTTGAAGGCCCGCTCGTCGTCGCCCCCGCCGTCGCCCGTCAGCAGCTCGGCGAACAGCTCCTCGCCCCGGGCCGTGATCCGGTAGACCTTGCGCACCCGCGAGCTGCGGGCCTCGCTGCGGCGGGGGCTCGCCGCCCGGCGGGCCCGGAAGGCGGCCGCCTCGCCGGCGATGGAGCCGGTCATGGGCACGAACGGAGGGTCGGCCTCGGGCGCGGGGGCGGGCGGCGCCGCCGTCTCGACCGCCCCCGCCCGCTGGAGGCGGGCCAGCGCCGGGTAGAGGGAGCCGAACGACACGCTGGAGAAGGGCCCGAGCGCGTCGACGAGCCGCTTCTTCAGCTCGTAGCCGTGCAGCTCCTGCTCCTTGAGCAGCCCGAGGATGGCCAGCTCCAGCATTGCGACGGGGACGCTCCTTGCTCTCCACCGATATATCGGGTCGATATATCGACAGCTAGTATCCCCCCACACCGTCGGAACGTCAACGCGGGCCGCCGCGCCGGTGCGGGGACGGGTCGGTCTACCCTGGCGGCGTGAGCTTCCGGCCCGAGTCGCTGCGGGGGGTACGGGCTGACCGCGCCCCGGGCCAGATCGACTACCGGCTGATCCGCAAGCACACCGTCGACGAGTTCAAGCGGGGCCGGCTCAGCCGTCTCGACGTGTGCGACGCCCAGCCCGAGCTCCTGCGGGCCGCCCGCAACTGCGGCCGCAGCGCCTCGCAGGAGTGCCCGATCTGCGAGGAGCAGTCCCTGGTGCTGGTCTCGTGGGTGTTCGGACCCCGGCTGCCGGCCCACGGCCGTTGCGTCACCACGGCCAAGGAGCTCGACCGTCTCGGGCGGCGGGTGTCGGAGCTGGCCTGCTACGTCGTGGAGGTGTGCCCCGAGTGCTCGTGGAACCACCTCCTCCGCACGTTCCCTCTCGGAGGGCGGACCCGCCCCGGATGAGCGCGCTTGGGTAGGCTGCCGCCGTCGTGCGCCGCAACCCCCTCTCCGGGATGTCGCCGATGACCGTCCGCCAGCCAGCCGAGATGGGGTCGCCGCCGCGCCGCCCCGCCGCCGCCGACACCCGGTCTCCGCTCGGCGCGCCCCGGGCCGCCGCCTCGCCGCCCGCCCGATCGGCGGCTGCCCGGCGGGCCGCCGCGCCTCAGTCCCGCGGCGGTGCCTCCGCCCGCACCGCCGCGGGAC
>DATLGZ010000404.1:0-2039 GCA_035540235.1 Acidimicrobiales bacterium
GGGGTGGCCGGTCAGCGGGCCGGGGGCCGGAACTGGTCGCGCAGGGAGTCCTCCGTCTCCCGCATGGCCGCCCGCCCGGCGGCCGCCGCCGAGCGCAGGTCGGCGCCCAGCCCCCGCACCGTGGTGGTGACCTGGCGGGCCACCTGCTCGGGGTAGTAGCGCTCGATGGTCTCCCGGATGCGGCGCTGGGCCCACACCGACCCGGTGAAGCCCACGATCGTCCCGAGCGTGAGCCAGAACAGGCGCTTGAACACGGCTCAGCTCCCCGCCTTGGAGCGCCGGCGGCGGAAGAGGCGGTAGGCCCGGGCCACTCCGGTGCCGGCGGCCAGGGTCTTCACCACCGGGTTGGACACGGCGGTGTAGGCCAGCCGGGAGGCGGAGTCCATGGTGGAGGAGATCGACTCGGCCGTGTCGAGCAGCGTGTCCACCTTCATGAGGTCGCTGTTGGCCTGCTTGATGGCCACGTGCATGTCGTTGATCAGCGGGATGGTGCGGCCCGTGATCTCCTCCACCGACCGGCGGAAGGTGGCCATGGCCCGCATGGCCGACGCCATGGTGAACAGCAGGCCGACCACCACGACGGCGACGGCGACGGTGGCGGCGGCCGCCGCGAACTCACCGGTCACGCCTCGGGCTTCCGCATGCGCTCGCCTACCTCCCGCTCGAACCCGTGGCCCGACGGCTCGTAGTACACCCGTCCCGCGACCTCCGGCGGCCGGTACTCCTGCGGTACCCACCCTCTGGGGTCGTCGTGAGGATAGTCGTACCCCGCCCCGTGGCCCAGCCGGCGGGCGCCGGGGTAGGAGGCGTCGCGCAGGTGGACGGGCACGGCGCCGGCCGGCCGCTCCCGCACGTCCTGCTGGGCCCGCCGCAGGCCCTGGTAGACGCGATTGGACTTGGGGGCTACGGCGAGGTGGACGGCGGCCTGGGCCAGGTTGAGCTGGGCCTCGGGCAGCCCCACGAACTCGACGGCCCGAGCCGCCGCGTCGGCCACCACCAGGGCCATGGGGTCGGCCATGCCCACGTCCTCCGACGCCAGCACGACCATGCGGCGGGCGATGTAGCGGGCGTCCTCCCCCGCCTCCAGCATGCGGGCCAGCCAGTACAGCCCGGCGTCGGGGTCGGACCCCCGCAGCGCCTTGATGAAGGCGGAGATGGTGTCGTAGTGCTCGTCCCTCTCGTAGCGCAGGGCGCGGGCGTTGAGGGCGGCCTCGGCGTCGGCCAGCTCGACGGCGGCCACTCCCCTGCCGGCGGCCAGGGCGGCCGCCACCTCCAGGGCGTTCAGCGACACCCGGGCGTCGCCGTCGGCCCGGTCGGCGAGGTGGTCCAGGGCCTCGTCGGTGGCCGACGCCCCCAGCTCTGCCAGCCCCCGATCGAGCACCGCCCGGGCCGACTCGGGGCCGAGGGGCTCGAGCCGGAAAAGCAGCGACCGCGACAGCAGCGGCGAGTTGACCTCGAAGTAGGGGTTCTCGGTGGTGGCCCCTATGAGCACGAGCACGCCGTCCTCGACCCACGGCAGCAGGGCGTCCTGCTGGGCCCGGTTGAAGCGGTGCACCTCGTCGAGGAAGAGGATGGTGCCCTGGCCCTGCTCGCCCAGCCGGCGGCGGGCCCGCTCCACCACCTCGCGCACGTCCTTCACGCCCGCGGTGACGGCGGAGAGGGTCTCGAACGCCTTGGCCGTGGCCCCCGCCACCAGGCGGGCGATGGTGGTCTTCCCTGTGCCCGGCGGTCCCCACAGGATCACCGACGTGAGGCGGTCGGCCTCGATGAGGCTGCGGAGGGGCCGGCCCGGGCCGAGGAGGTGCTCCTGGCCCACCACCTCGTCGAGGGAGCGGGGCCGGACACGGGCGGCCAGGGGAGCCTGGCGGGCCAGCCGCTCCTGCATGGCGGCGCCGAAGAGGTCGTCCCGGGCGCCGGCCGTGGCCATCGCCACCGACGGTAGCCGGGCGGTACGGTCCCGCCGTGGGAGCGCGAGCGCCGGTGGTGGCCATCGTGGTGGCGGCGGCGGTCCTGGCGGGGTGCCGCCGCCACCACGATGG
>DATLGZ010000405.1:0-4866 GCA_035540235.1 Acidimicrobiales bacterium
GTGGAGGACAAGGGGCCGGGCGTGGCGGCCGGAGGCGGCCCCGCGCACGAACGGCTCGAAGATGCGGGCCCGGTCACCGGCCGCCACGCCCGGCCCCTTGTCCTCCACGCCGATGCGGACCCGCCCCTCCGCCGCCTCCACCGTCACCCGGCTGATGCCGCCGCCGTGGCTCTCGGCGTTCTCCACCAGGTTGACGATCACCCGCTCCAGGCGGCGCTTGTCCACCGAGAACACCATGTCGCGGGCCGGCTGGGACACCTCCACCTCGACCTCGGGCGCGTTGGCCGATCGCAGCGCGTGCGACACCAGCTCCGCCGGCACGGTCGGGTCGAGCGACAGCTCCGCCGCGCCGGCGTCGATGCGGGACATCTCCAGCAGGTCCTGCACGAGCCGCTGGAACCGGCGCAGCTCGCCCTCGAGGAGGTCCAGAGCGTCGCGGGCCCGCGGGGGCAGGTCCTGGCGGCGGCTGGCCAGGACCTCGACCGAGGTCGCCAGCGTGGTGAGCGGCGACCGCAGCTCGTGGCTGACCGCCGACGCGAAGCGGGCGTCGCGCTCGATGCGCTCCCGGAGGGCGGCCGTCATGTCGTTGAACGCCTCGGCCACGGCGTCGAGGTCGGCGTCGCCGGTGGTGCCGAGGCGGACGTCGAGGCGGCCGGAGCCCACCGACGAGGCGGCTTCGGCGGCCTCGGTGAGCGGGCGCAGCAGCCGGTTGCCGATGACGGTCCCGACCACCGCCCCCGCCACCGTCGTCGCCGCGGCGGCGGCGACGAGCACGTTGGCGAGGAGGCCGAGGGTCCGCTCCAGCTCCTCCAGGGCCACCACGCCGAAGAAGGCGCCCGCCCCCTCCGGCAGGGGCACGGCCACGGCCAGGTAGGGGACGCCCTGGAAGCGGAACAGCTGCCGGGCGGCAGTGCCCTCGGCTGCGTGCCGGCGAAGGGCAGGGGGGATGTCCTCGGGGCTGACGTCGAGTGAGGCCGCGAACCACCGCCCGTCGTGGTACAGCACCGGGTGCCACCCGACCGGGACCACCAGCGACGAGAGGGCGCGGGGAACGTCGGCGGGCGGGGTGAGCTGGCTCCCTATGGCCGAAGCGGCGCCGTAGGCGCGGTCCACGACCGACCGCTCCCGCTGGGCCAGCAGGTACTGCCGGGACACGCCGTAGGCGGCGAAGGCGAGGCTGGCGCTCAGGGCCAGGGCGCCCACCGCGAACGTCAGCACCACCCGCCGCCGCAGCCCGAGGCGCCGCCGGAGGGCGCGCTGGTCGGCCATCGCCGCTCAGGCTTGCAGCTTGAAGCCCAGTCCGCGGCTCGTCACGAGGTGGTGGGGGTTCCCGGGGTCGTCTTCGATCTTCTGGCGCAGCCGGCGGATGTGCACGTCGACCAGCCGGCCGTCGCCGAAGTAGTCGTAGCCCCACACCCGCTGGAGGAGGACCTCCCGGCTCAGCAGCTTGCCCCCGGCGCCGGCCAGCTCGCACAGCAGCCGGAACTCCGTCTTGGTGAGGGTTATGTCCCTGCCGCGGCGGCGGACGATGCCGGTGTCGGGCTGGATCTCCAGGTCGCCGAAGCGCAGCACGGTCCCGCCGTCGCCCGCCCGCACCCGGCGGAGCAGGGCCCGGATGCGGGCCGACAGCTCCTTGGCCACGAAGGGCTTGGTCACGTAGTCGTCGGCGCCCGCTTCCAGCCCCGCCACCACGTCGTGGCTGTCGGAGCGGGCCGACACCATGATGATCGGCACCTGGCTGCCGCTGCGGAGCGTGCGGCACAGCTCGAAGCCGTCCAGGCCGGGCAGCATGACGTCGATGAGCACGAGGTCGGCCCCCTGGCGGGCGAAGATGTCCAGCGCCTCCTCCGTGCTACCCGCCTCGGTGACGGCGTAGCACTCGTCCTCCAGGGCCAGCCGGAGGGCCCGGCGGATGCGCTCGTCGTCCTCGACGATCAGGATCCCAGGCCCCACCTCTCCATCATTACCCCCGCGGGGGCCGGCGCGACCGCGGTCACCGCTCCCATCCCGCCCGGCGCTCGGGGGCCAGCTCGTCGCACTGGAGCTGGGGGCCGACCCGGGTGCCGTCGCCGTACGCAGCCCGCCCCACCAGGTGGGCCCCGACCGGTGCGGTGATGAACTGCAGGACGATCACCAGGACGAGCTTGGCCACGTCCCCCCGGTTCTCGACGCGAAAGGCGGCGCCGGCCAGGACCAGCACCAGCCCCAGGGTGGCCGGCTTGGTGGCCGCGTGCATGCGGGAGAAGATGTCGGGGAACCGCTGGAGGCCGACGCCCGCCAGCAGCCCCAGCCCCACCCCGGTGAGGATCAGCACGGCGGCGATCACGTCCAACACGTCAGACACCCCTCCGCTCTATGAAGCGGGCGACGTTCACGGTGCCGACGAAGCCGAGCAGCGACGCCACCACCAGCACGTCGAGGTAGGTGCCGTCGCCGGTGCGGGCGGCGTGCACGGCGATGCCGCTCACGATCACGATGAGCATCGAGTCCAAGGCGACGATGCGGTCGGCCAGCGACGGCCCGCGCACGAGGCGCAGCAGGCACAGCAGGCCCGACATGGCGACGGTGGCGAAGGCCACGGTGGTGACGGTGGTCATCGTTCCTCCTTGGCCAGCCCGGCCTCGGCCGCGGCGATGGCCGCCTCACTCCCGAACGCCCGGATGGCGAGGACCTCGAGGTGCTGGACCTCCCGCCGGACGGCGTCGATGTCGCGCAGGTGCAGGACGTGTACGTACAGCACGGTCGGTTGCTGGCGTACCTCGATGGTCAGGGTGCCCGGGGTCAGGGAGATGGCGTTGGCGACGAGGGTCGTGAGGGTGTCGGACGCGCCCCGGATGGGGACGGCCACGATCCCCTGGTTGATGCGGTTGCGGGGAGTGATGACCTCCCACGACACGATGGCGCTGGCCTCGAGGAGCTTCCACCCGAAGTAGCCGGCGAAGCGGAGGGCGGCGAGGGGCCGGAAGCCGCCGGCGATGCCGGGTGCGCCCATGGGGAAGACGAGCACCAGCAGCGAGGCCACCAGCACGCCGGCGATGACGTTGGCGGGGCTGAGCCTCTCCCACAGGGCGACCCACGCCACCACCAGCCACGCCACCATCAGAGTCCGCCGCGGGAGCCGCCGGCCCGGCGCCCTCATGGGCCGAGCACCTCGGCGACGTAGGGGGCGGCGTCGACGAGGCCGGCGGCCGCCTGGCGGCTGAGGTCGTAGAGGGGCCCGGCGGCCACCGCCACCGCGATCGCCATGGCCACGGTGGCGGCGGTGGGGGCCACCATGAGCGGGGGCGCGGCCAGGCGGCCGTCGCCGGCGGCGGCGCCGGGGGCTGGCTCCTCGGGCGCGCCCCAGAAGACGGCGGCCCAGATCTTCAGCATCGAGAAGAGGGTGAGGAGGCTCACCAGCAGGCTCACCGCCACCACCACGTAGCGCTCCAGCTCGAGCCCGGCCTGGACCAGGGCCAGCTTGGCGAAGAACCCCGACGACGGCGGCAGGCCGGCCAGGCTGACGGCCGCCACCACGAACAGCACGGCGATCAGCGGCGCCCGGTGCAGGAGGCCCCCGAGGCGGCGGAGCGCGCCGGTGCCGGTGGCGTTCTCCACCAGGCCGCCCACGAGGAACAGAGCCGTCTTGACGATGATCTGGTGGACGAGGAAGAACACCGCCCCCGCCAGCCCGGCCAGGCTGAACAGCCCCAGGCCCATGACCATGTAGCCGATCTGGCTCACGATGTGGAAGCTGAGGAGCCGCTTGATGTCGTTCTGGGCGATCGCCCCCAGCACGCCGATGACCATCGTCGCGCCGGCAATGGCCAGGAGGAGTAGCGAGGCCTCGCCGTCGGTGGGGAACAGCAGGGTCTGGGTGCGGATGATGGCGTAGACGCCGACCTTGGTGAGCAGCCCGGCGAAGATCGCCGTCACCGGCGTGGGCGCGGTCGGATAGGAGTCGGGCAGCCAGAAGAACAGCGGGAAGATGGCGGCCTTGATCCCGAAGACCACCAGCAGCAGCAGCCCGAGGCCGGTGCGCAGCCACTCGGGCAGCTCGGCGAGGCGGACGGCGAGGTGGGCCATGTTCACCGTGCCGGTGGCGGCGTAGATCAGGCCCACCGCGGTGACGAACAGGGTGGACGCCACCAGGCTGATCACCACGTAGGTCATGCCCGTGCGGATCTGCTCGCGGGTGCCGCCCAGGGTGATGAGCACGTAGCTGGCGCTGAGCATGACCTCGAAGGCGACGAAGAGGTTGAAGAGGTCGCCGGCGAGGAACGAGGCGGCCACGCCGGCAGCCAGGATCAGGTAGACGGGGTGGAAGAACAGGGCCTCGTCGGCGGTGCGGGGGCTGCCGATGGCGTACACCAGCACCGCCAGCACCACCGCGGCGGAGACAACCAGCATCAAGGCCGCGAACAGGTCGGCGACCAGCGTGATCCCCACCGGCGCGGCCCACGCCCCGACGTGCACTGCCACCGGGCCGTCGGCCTCCACCCGCACCAGGAGGGCGATGGTGCCGGCGAGGGTGGCGGCCAGCACCGCCACGCCCAGGGCCCGCTGGGCGCGGGGGCGGCGGTGGAAGGCGAGGGAGATCCCGGCGCCCAGCAGCGGGAGCACGATGGGCAGGGGTACGAGGACCCTCACGCCGCCCGCCTCCGCCGGCTGCGGGCGATGCGCCGGTCCTCCACGTCGTCCTCCACCTCGTCGTCGTGGCGCAGCAGCCAGCTCCGGTAGGCGAGGGCGAGGAGGAAGGCGGCCACCCCGAAGGTGATCACGATGGCGGTCAGGGCCAGCGCCTGGGGGAGCGGGTCGGCGACGGGACCGTCCCCCGCTCCCACCATGGGGGCTCGCCCTCGCCTACCGGAGCTGGCTGCTGCGCCA
>DATLGZ010000406.1:0-11475 GCA_035540235.1 Acidimicrobiales bacterium
CCCTGTTCGCCGCCTTCTACTACCTGGGCCCCAACCGGGAGTCGCCTCGGTGGGCCTGGCTCAGCCCCGGCGGGGTGGTGGCGACGGTCATCTGGCTCCTGGCCTCGCTCGGGTTCTCGCTCTACGTCACCCACCTCGGCAGCTACGGGGAGACGTACGGGTCGCTCACCGGCGTGGTGGTGCTCCTGCTGTGGCTCTTCCTCTCGGCTCTCGCCATCCTCTTCGGCGGCGAGCTCAACGCCGAGCTGGAGCGTGAGGCGGAGGAGGCCCGGCGCCGCTCGCCGTCACCCTCGCCCGAGCCGGCGGCCGAGCCGGCCGCCCCCGCCCCCGCCCGGGCCGGGTACGAGGAGAACTGGCTCGAGGCCATGCGGCGGGCGCGAGAAAGGCAGTAGGCCGGCTGACGGCCTTGGCGGGCCCACGGGCGGCGGAGGAGTCGCCGCCGGCCCGGCCCCAGCCGGCGCGCCGGCGCCGGTCGGGGGCGGCCCGGGCCGTGGCCCTCTACCTGCTGACGCTGTTGGTGGTGGTCACTGTGGTCTTCGCCCTGCCCCGGGCCATGCCCGGCGACCCTCTGGCTGCCCTGGTCGACCCCAACGACCCCAACCCGCTGACCAGCGAGGTGGTCCGCCAGGAGCTGATGGCCTACTACGGGCTCGACCAGCCCCTGCTCGCCCAGTACCGCGGCTACCTGGCGGGCCTGGCCCGGGGGGACTTCGGCTGGTCGATCTCGCGCAACACCCCCGTCGCCACCCTCATCCAGGGCCGGCTGCCGTGGACGCTGCTGCTCATGGGCACGGCACTGGCCGCGTCGGCGGCCATCAGCTTCGTGGCCGGCGTGGCCGCCGGTTGGCGGCGGGGGCGGCTGGCCGACCGGGCCGCCACCATGGCCATGACGGCGATCAACGGCGTCCCCGACTACGCCCTGGCCGCCCTGATGCTGGTCACCTTCGCGGTCGTCATACCCGCCTTCCCCGTGTCGGGGGCGCGCACGCCCTTCGCCACCTACCCGTCGCGGCTGGCCGAGGTGGGCGACGTCGCTCGCCACCTCGTCCTGCCCATGGCGGCGCTGACCCTCGCCCTGCTGGGCAACAAGTTCCTGCTGGTGCGCAACAGCGTGGTCTCGTCCCTCGGCAGCGACTTCATGCTCCTGGCCGAGGCCAAGGGGCTCCCCGACCGGGTGGTGAAGTACCGTCACGCCGGCCGCAACGCCCTGCTCCCCTTCCTCACGGTGGTGGGCATCCAGACCGGCTTCGCGGTGGGGGGCGCCATCTTCGTGGAGTCGGTCTTCGCCTACCCGGGGATGGGAAGCCTCATCCTGCAGGCGGTGGAGGCGCGGGACTTCCCCGTGCTGGAGGCGTCGTTCCTGGTCTTCGCGGTGGTGGTGCTCGTGGTCAACCTGGCTCTGGAGCTCGTCTACCGCCGGGTCGACCCCCGGGTGGGGGCGGAGTGACGGCGCCGCTCCTCGACGCCACCCAGCCGCCGAACGAGCCGGCGGCCGTCGCCCCCACCCCGCCTGTCGCCGGGCCGGCTCAGCTGCGGTTCCCGGGGGTCGGCTGGGTGGGGCTGGCCCTCGTGGGCGCCTTCGTGGTGCTGGCGCTGGTGGCGCCCCTGCTCACGCCCTACCGGGTAACGGAGCTGGCCGGGGACCCCATCGAACCGCCCAGCCGCCACCACCTGCTGGGCACCAACGTGGTCGGCCAGGACGTGGCCACCCAGGTGGCGGCGGGGGCCCGGGTCTCGCTGCTGGTGGCGTTCGTGGCCGGCGGGGGCACGCTCGTGCTCGGCGCGGTGGTGGGGCTGGTAGCCGGCTGGTTCGGCGGCTGGGTCGACGCGGTGCTGCTGCGGGTGGTCGACGTCGTGCTCGTCATCCCCAAGCTGCCCCTCCTCATCGTGGCAGGGGCCTACGCGGGCACGTCGCTGACCGCCATCGTGACCATCATCGCCCTCACGTCGTGGCCGCCCACCGCCCGCGTGCTGCGCTCCCAGGTGCTCTCCGTGCGCCGGCGGGCCCACCTCAAGGCGGCGTTCGGGTTCGGCGCCAGCGCCCTGCACATGCTGCGCCGCCACGTGGTGCCCGAGATCGGCCTGGTGCTGGCGGCCGCCATGGTGTCGGCCGCCGGCCGGGCCGTCATGCTGGAGGCGGGCCTCGCCTTCCTCGGCCTCGGCGACCCCATCCGGGCCAGCTGGGGGTCGATCATGCGCGACGCCCTGCGGTTCGGCTCGCTCTTCTTCACCGACGCCTGGCAGTGGTGGCTGGTCCCGCCCGTCGCCGCCGTGTCGCTCCTGCTGCTGGGCATCACCTTCGTGGGCCTGGGCGTGGAGCAGCGGGTGAACCCGCGCCTGGCCCGGCACGGGGGCTCGCGATGAGCGGCGGCGACGGCCGGGCGGCGGCGGCGGCAGGCCTCCACGTCGCCGGCCTCCACGTCGCCGGCCTGAGGGTGACGTTCCCCGGCCCCCCTCCGGTGCGGGCGGTGGACGGGGTGTCGCTGGACGTGGCCCCGGGGGAGTGCCTGGGCATCCTCGGCGAGTCGGGCTCGGGCAAGTCGACCCTGGCCCGGGCCGCCATCGGCCTGCTGCCCGAGGCCCGGGTGGAGGGGGAGATCCGCCTGGGCGGCGACGACCTGCTCGCCCTCGACCGCGACGGGTGGCGGCACGTGCGGTGGAAGCGCATCGCCCTCGCCTTCCAGTCGACCGCCGCCCTCAACCCGGTGCTGCGGGTGGGGCGCCAGCTCACCGAGCCGATGGTGGCCCATCTGGGCGTCCGGGGCGGCGAGGCGGAGGCCCGGGCGGTCCGCCTCCTCACCGACGTGGGCCTGGGCGAGTGGGCTCTGGAGCGCTACCCCAGGGAGCTGTCGGGTGGCCAGCGCCGGCTGGTCCTGCTCGCCATCGGGCTGGCCTGCGACCCCGAGGTGCTGATCCTCGACGAGCCCACCGCCGGCCTCGACCCCGCCACCCGCAACCGGGTGGTGCGCCTGCTCCAGGACCTTCGCCACGGCCGGGGCACGGCCATCCTGATGCTCAGCCACGACGCCGACGTGCTGGAGGCGGTGTGCGACCGGGCGCTGGTGCTCTACCGGGGGTGGGTCGCGGAGACAGGGCCGGCCGCCCAGGTGCTGGGCGACCCCCGGAACCCCTACTCGTGGGCGCTGCTCAACGCCCGCCCCACCCTCGCCTCGGTGAAGGACCTGCGGGCCATCCGGGGCAGCCCTCCCGACCCCACCGAGGTGGCGCCCGGCTGCCCCTTCTTCGGCCGCTGCACCCAGGGGGTGGCCGGGCCCTGCACCGAGGGGCGCCCGCCCCTGGTGCCGCCCCACGAGGAGGCCGGCCCCCGGCTGGTGGCGTGCGTGCGGGGCGGGGTGGTGCCGGTGCTGTCGGCCCGGGGCCTGCGCAAGACCTACGACGTGGCCGGCGGGGTGCTGCGCAAGCGCCGGGTCGCGGCCGTGGACGGCATCGACGTGGACGTCCACGACGGTGAGGTGGTGGGCCTGGTGGGGTCCACGGGTGCGGGCAAGTCCACCCTCGGCATGCTGCTGGTGCGCCTGCTGGAGCCCGACGGCGGCACCGTCGTCTTCGAGGGCCACGACCTCCTGGCCGCCCGGGGCGACGAGCTGAAGGCTCACCGGCGCCGCCTCCAGATGCTGTTCCAGGACCCCTACGAGGCGCTCTCGGGACGTTTGACGGTGGCCGAGGTGGTGCGGGAGCCGCTCGACGTCCAGGCGGTGGGCGACCGGGCCGACCGCGACCGCCGGGTGCGGGCGGCCATCGCCGCCTGCAACCTGCCCTCCGACGACGCCTTCCTCGCCCGCCACACCCACGAGCTGTCGGGCGGCCAGCTCCAGCGGGTGGCGCTGGCCCGGGCCCTGGTGCTGGAGCCCAAGCTGCTGATCGCCGACGAGCCGGTGTCGATGCTCGACCCCAGCGAGCAGGCCAGGATGATGCAGCTCCTGAAGCGGCTCCAGGTGGAGCGGGGGATGGCCATGGTCCTCGTCTCCCACGACCTGGCCGTGGTGCTGCGGGTGGCCGACCGGGTGATGGTGCTCGACCAGGGCCGGGTGGTGGAGGAGGGCAGCGGGGGGCAGCTCCTCATCGCCCCCCGCCACCCCGCCACCCGGGCCCTGCTCGACGCCGCCGGCCGCGACCGCCTCTTCGCCGCCGCCGCCGCCTCGGCCGGCGGCGACGGTCAGGTCGCCGCCGCCGGCGTCAGGTCCCCGTCTTCTTCCCAGTGACCACCACGTGCTTGTTGAGGATGCCGGGGTAGCCGCCGAACACCCCGCCGGGGGTGAAGTACCACTGGTCGAAGACCGACCGGTCGAAGATGGCGATGCGGGCCGGGTGGTAGATCTGGATCAGCGGCACGTCCTCGGCCACCGCCCGCTGCATCTGGGCCACGAGCTGGCGGCGCTGGTCGGGGTCGGTGGCCGACAGCTGGGCGGCCGCCGCCTGCTCGAACTGCGGGTTGTTCCACCCGTGGATGCGCTGGAACGACTGGGCCCGCACGGTCGACGACAGCCGGGTACGCAGGCCGTCGGGGTCGCCGCCCAGGCCGCCGTAGGCCACCAGGGCCATGTCGTACTGGCCCTGGGCCGCGTTCTGGTCGGCGGTGGCCAGGTCGAGGCTGCGGATCTGCACGTCGATGCCGACATCGCGCAGGTACTCGCGCACGACCACGGGCGTGTCGTTGTTGTAGCGGCTGTTGGTCTGCAGCTCGGGGGTGAAGGGGCTGCCGTCGGGGAGGTCGCGGCGGCCGTCGCCGTTCACGTCGCGCAGGCCGATCTCGTCGAGGAGGGCGTTGGCCCGGGCCACGTCCCTCCGGTACTGGGGCAGGTCGGTGATGGCGTAGGGGTTGGAGGGCGCCAGCCCGCCGGTCGTGCCGGGCGAGCCCCGGCCGAACAGGATCCGCCGCACCGCGTCCTCCCGGTCGATGGCGTAGGCGATGGCCTGCCGGAAGCGGCGGTCGTCGTAGGGGAAGCCCCGGGTCAGGTTGAAGTGCAGGGCCCGCACGAACTCCCCGGGCGCCTCCACCCGCCCGAAGCGGTTGCCCTCGAAGAGGCGGAGGGTGGCGTCGGGCAGGCCCTCCTCGGCGCCCGACGCGCCGCCCGCGAAGCCGGTGGCGGCCACGTGCAGCTCGCCCCGCTGGAGGGCGGCGAAGTCGTCGCCGGTGGGGGTGAACTCGAGCCGCTTCACCACCGGCGGGCCCAGGAAGTACGACTCGTTGGCCGTGAACAGGTAGCTGCCGGTGGCCTGGTCGAACTGCTCCAGCCGGTAGGGGCCGGTGCCGGTCAGGGCGTGGGGCCCGCGCTCTCGGGCCGGCTCGGTGACCCCCGACCACACCCGTTCCGGAAGGATGGAGACGCGCCCGGCCACGTTCTCCTCGAAGGGGGCGTAGGGGCGCTCCAGGGTGATCACCACCACGTTGGGCGGCTCCACCGTCACGCCGGCGATGGGCACCGCCCCCAGGTTGGCCTGGGAGGTGGAGCCGGCCCCGTTCTTGAGGTAGTCGAAGGTGAACCGGACGTCCTCGGCGGTGAGGGGCTGGCCGTCGTGCCACTGGACGCCGTCGCGCAGGGTGAAGCGCCACTCCCGGCCGTCGGCCGACCGCTCCCAGCTGCTGGCCAGCCACGGCATCATCTGGCCGGTCGAGTCCTTCCAGGTCAGCGTGTCGAACTGCAGGAGGGTGAGGGCCTGGCCGGGGCCGCGGATGTAGGCGAAGGGCGTCGGGTACCCCCAGTCCTGGCCCGACGAGCGGATCCTCTCGACCACCCTGGGCTGGCCCGGCTCGGCCTGCTGGCCGGGGGTCTGGGTGTCGGTCTGGCAGGCGGCCAGCGTGACCAGGGCCAGGGCCGCGACGATGAAGCGGTTTCTCAACGGTCCTCGCTTTCGACAGAAGTCGGGAGGGGCCTACCCCCCCGGCCGGGGGTGGCAACCGTGCGAGGCGGGCCGCCCTCCTACCCTTCTGGGGCGACCGACGCGACGAGCGGTTCGTCGGGCGCCGGCGGCTCGGCGGGGGCCAGGGCGGGGGCCAGTGCCGCGATGCCGTCCCAGGTCCGGCGCCAGTTGCCGTGCTGGGCCGGTGCGCTGAGGTTGCCCTCGCCGTCGACGCGGTAGAAAAGCGCCTCGCCGGCGGAGCGGTCGTAGAACAGGAGCGCGCCGTGGTCCGCCGCCAGCGGTACGGCCACGATCTGCTCCCACGTGGTGCGCCACCGCGTGTAGGCGGGCCCGGCGACGAAGCTCCCGGCCGTGTCGACGGTGTAGAAGGCGGCGTCGCCGGCACTGCGGTCGTAGGCGAGGAGCCCGCCCCGCTCACCCCCGACAGGCACGCCCGTGAGCACGTCCCAGCCCGTCCGCCACCCCTTGTACTCGGGGCCCGCCGTCAGGCCCGTCTCGGCGTCGGAGATGTAGAGCATGGCCTCCCCGGCGGTGCGGTCGTAGAGCAGGACCCCGCCTCGATCGGGGGCGAAGGGCACGCCCACCACCGCGTCCCAGCTCGTCCGCCACCCCTTGTAGTCGGCGACGGCGGTGAGGCTTCCCTCCCCATCCACGGTGAAGAAGGCCGCCTCCCCGGCGGCGCGGCCGTAGAACAGGAGGCCGCCCCGCTCGCCACCGACCGGGACGCCGGCGATGCCATCCCAGGTGGTGTGCCCCACGTCGTGCTCGCGCCGTGCGGTGAGGGCGCCGTCGCCGTCCACCGTGAACAACGACGCCCGCCCGGCCGCCCGGTCGTAGAGCAGCAGGGCGCCGTGCTCGGGGCCGACGGCCACCGTGGCCATCAGGTCCCAGCTTTCGTCCCCGCCGGTGGACGCGGGCCCGGCCGTGACGGCTCCCTCGGAGTCGATCAGGTACGACGCCGTCTCGCCGGCGGCCCGGTCGTGGAAGACGAGCCGGGATCGGCCTTCGGCCACCGGCTCCTGGGGCGTCCCGCCGAGCAGCTCGCGGCGGGGACCGTCGAGGGTGGCGTCCATCCGCCGCACCTGCCCCGCCGTGAACATGCACATGCAGGCGTCGTCGGTGTAGTCCATGAAGTTCATGAACATGTCCCCGTCCGGCCCGTTGTCGCAGCTGACATGGGGGAAAGAGGGCACCCCGTAGTTCGGCCCCGCCTGGTTGGGCGTGTCCTCGACGAAGTCGGACCCGCTGCATCCCGTTCCGTCGTCGCCCCAGATGTGCAGCAGGTTCAGCCAGTGCCCGACCTCGTGTGTGGTCGTCCTTCCCTTGTCGAACGGAGGGACGGCCGTGCCGAACGTGCCGAATGCGGTGTGGTTGATCACGACGCCGTCGATCGCGCTCGGCGCGCCGGGGAGCTGTGCGTATCCGAGCACGCCCCCGGCCAGCGGGCAGACCCACATGTTCAGGTACCGCCCCCGGGGCCACGCGTCGGCGCCGCCGCGAGAGGAGAACTTCATCGAGTCGTCGACCGGGAACTCCTTGACGCGGGAGGCCGTCCTGGTGATGCCGTTCGTCGGGTTGCCCTCCGGGTCGACCGTCGCCAGCCGGAACTCGATGCGCACGTCGGCCGCGAGAGGGCGGAAGGGCTCGGGCACGTTCGACACATCCCCGTTGCGCATGCGGTAGTCGGCGTTGAGGACGTCGATCTGGCTCTGGACCTGCCTCGACGGCAGGTTCTGCTCCCGAGTGTTGAACACCACGTGGACGACGACAGGGATCATCCCGATCCCCGACCGCGACGTTCGGAGCCGCCTTCGCTCGTACTGGTACGCCAGCGTCTCGATCTCGGCGCGAGCGCGTGCGTAACGCGGGCTCGTGCCGAGAAGCCGCCGATGGGCGTCCATCGTCCCGCAGGTCCGTCTCGGTGTGTCCGCCACTGGAAACCTCCTTAGGCGCTTGCCGCCGAAGATCGGCTATTCGTTGTCGCTATCCGCAAGCGCCTCCGACCGCGCGAGCGCCAGCGAGCCGGGCGGGGATGGGGAACACGGCGGAGCCGTGCGTCGGGGGCGCAGCCACCGAAGCAACTAGGGCTCCCTTCGCACACGGAGCTCGTCAGCGGAGTGCGACTCGACGTGAAGGACCACAGGCGCCGTGCCTTCCATCTCGATGACGAGGCGCCCGTCACCCTCGAGAGTCCAGCGCCCCTTGGTAGTCATGGGGCGATCATCCCGCCCGATTGCATCATAAGACGCCGAGCCGTCGGGGCGAAGGTCGAACCCCCTCCGCAGTCGCGACGGCGGGAATGGATGGCCGGCCCGGCGGTAGACCTCGATCCCCCCCGCGTCCTCCTCATGGGAGTGGCGCCAGCGCCCCACTAGGTCACCCGGCACACACGTCACGGTACCGTTGACACCCCCTACCCGCGTCACTAGCCTCGCCTTTGCCCCCTAACTCGTCAGGAGGACTCCATGCCCAATGGATCTGGTGGCGGCGTCACGACGAGGATGAACCTGCGGATCGCGCAGCTCCTGAAGGAAGCGGATCCCAACGAGATCACCGAGATCTTGGCTGGCCCCGAGCCCTCGCTCCTGCGGCTGACGCAGCAGCAACAGCAACAGCAGCAGCAGAAGTAGAGCGCGCGCCTGAGCGCGCGGGCGGGAACAAGTAGCTCCTCTCATCGCAATCCGGACGCGTTGGCGGCGCGGGCAAGCGCGCTCATGTTCGGCCGTGGCGCCAACAGGGAGTCCGCCAATCAGGGAGACCGCCAATCAGGGAGACATTGTGGTTGAGCTCCTCTTACTCTTTCCACCGCAGTGGAGTCCGTTCCAGCCCGCTCTCTCCGTGCCGTCGCTGTCCGCCTGGCTGCGGCGAGCCGGATATGAGGTTCGCGGTCTCGACCTCAACGTGTCGTTCTACGAGTGGCTCCTCTCCGACGAGTGCGCCGAGCTGCTCATCGATCTCAACGCCAAGTCGGACCGCAGCGCCCATGAGCAGGTTGGATATGAGGCCATCTTCCGGCGGGCCGCCGACTTCCGTCATGACGTCTCGAACCTGACCGGCCTCGGGCCCGACCCGGAAGGCCTCTCTCAGGGCGACTACCTGAAGATCCACTACCTGGCGGTCAAGTCCCTCGAGACGTACCTGCGCGCCGTCTCCGACGTCTGCCAGGGCTTCGTGATCTCGCCCTACGAGTTCCAGCTCAAGGCCGGCAACCTCAACGCGGCCGAGCTCGACCGCCAGCTCGCCTCGCCCCCCCCGCTCCTCGCCGAGTTTGTGCGGGCCGCCATCGCCGAGCACGTCCGACCGGTCGCTCCCGAGGTCATCGGCCTCTCCTGCATCGGCCAGGACCAGCTGTTCTTCAGCCTTCTCCTGGGGTCGATGCTGAAGAAGGCCGGCGTCTCCGCACCGATCCTCGTGGGCGGCACCATCCTGGCTCGCAGCTTCGAGCGAGGGGCGTTGCCCAGGCGCTGGTTCTCCACCTGCTTCGACGTCATCGTGCGTAACGAGGGGGAGAAGCCGTGCGAGCGCATGCTCGCCAACCTCCGGGCCGGGCGGCCGCTCGTCGAGGACGTGCCCGGAGTCGTCTACCTCGAGGGAGAGCGCATCGCATCCACCGTGCCGGCGCCACCGCTGTCGGCGGAGGAACTGCCGGTACCCGACTTCGACGACTCACCGCTCGGGCAGTACCTGTCGGCGGAGATCACCTTGCCGCTGCTCTCGTCCCGTGGCTGCTACTGGGGCAAGTGCGAGTTCTGCCACCACGGGATGGTGTACGGCGACAAGTACCAGGCCTACGACGCCGAGCTCGTGGCGGCGACGGTGACGGCGCTCTCCGAGAAGTACGGCGCCCGCCACTTCGCCTTCAACGACGAGGCAATCCCGCCGAGGCTCGTGCGGGCTTTGGGCCGCCTCCTCCCTCCCCACGAGTCGTCGGGGTGGGACTTTACGGGGCTCATCAAGTTCGAGCGGTCGTTCACGCGGGAGGACTTCTCCAACCTCCATCGCATCGGCTTCCGCTCGCTCTACGTGGGCCTGGAGTCGGCATCCGAACGGGTGCTGGCCCTCATGAAGAAGAACAACAAGAAGGAGACCCTCGTCCGGAACCTGCGGGACGCGACCGAGGTGGGCATCTGGATGCACTGCTTCCTCTTCTTCGGCTTCCCGGGTGAGACGGAGGCGGACGCCCAGGAGACATACGACTTCGTCGTCGAGAACGCCGACATCATCAGCTCGTTCGGTTCGGCGACCTTCGCCCTCGAGCACAACGCGCCGATCTACCACCACCTCGAGGACTTCCGTCTGGAGATCCGGCCGATCACCAAGGACGACGTGGACGTCTACTACGAGTACGCGGTGGGCGACGGCATATCGCCGGAACGGGCGACGGAGTGGATGCAGAAGGTCAACGACGCCGCCTTCGACATCCCGCAGTACAACGCCGCCGGGTGGGTGCCGCGTGAGCTGCAGCTGTGCCTGCTGTCGGTGATGTCGCCGGAGCGGCTCGTCGAGCTCGGGCTCCGGATCCGCGAGAGCTCGGGGCTCCCGCCGGAGGCGACGCTGCCCGAGATCGTGAGCAGGTGCAGGCACGACGAGGAGGGTCGCTGCCTGGCCGTCAGCCGGGTGCTCGGCAAGGTCTACGGGTTCCGGGGCAACGTCGAGGAGGCCTTCCACATCGCCCACGACACCGCCATCGACGTGGAATCCCTCCGGCGCTGGGGAAGCCTCCTGTTCGAGAGGTTCGCCTACTCCAGCGAGGTGCTCAGCTCCGACGCGGTCATGTCGCCGGTGCCCGCTCCTCTGTAGGGCGGTCAGAGCCGGCGCCGCCGCTCGCCTACGGGCCGAGGTCGAGGGCGGCCTGGTCGGAGCTGGTGCGGCGGCGGGTGGCGGCGGTGCGCCCGCCTTCGCCGGCCTCGCCGGCCTGGCCGCCGTCAGCGGCGGGGTGCTCGACCAGGGCGACCACCCGGCTGGCCATGAAGCGGGCGGAGCGGACGGGCTGGCCCGAGCGGGTGACCTCGGTGACCTCCACCGTGCCCCGGGCCACGGTGACCTCGACCCGGCGGCCGGCCCGGGTGGCGACCACGTCGAACTGGCGGACGCCGCCGTCGCCGGTGTCGACGACGATCTCGACCCGGTCGCCCCTCACCGGTAGGCCCCCGGCGCCCGGAACATGCCCCTCGACCACCGGCGGGGCGTCCCGATCACGGCCCGGGGGTAGTCCTCGAAGAGCCAGCGGGCGAAGTTGCGCCGGGTCCAGGGGTGGAGGCCGGCGGCCCGGATGGCGATGCGGGCGCCCTTGCGGTGGCTGAGCCCCCGGCTCAGCAGCGCCCCCAGCCAGTGGTCGGCGAACAGCTCGTGGCGCACGGCCCGCTCGTAGCGGTTGGCGACGCCGGCCGGGGTGGCCTCGTGCAGGACCGCCTCGGCCGCCCGCCGGCCCGTGACCAGGGCCTGGGCGATCCCCTCGCCGGTGAGGGGGTCGGTGGCCCACGCCGCGTCGCCGGTGAACAGCACCCGCCCGCCTCCCGCGGTGAGAGGCGCCTCCCGCACCCGGGCGGGGATGGGCCACGCCCGGTGGGGTGCCTCGGGGCGGGCGGAGGG
>DATLGZ010000407.1:0-14134 GCA_035540235.1 Acidimicrobiales bacterium
GTGTTGAGCAGGGCGTTGAGGACGGGCCAGTCGGCGATGGCGTCGGAGCCGTCGGCCATGGCCTCCGTCTCCCGGTAGGGCGACGCCACCGACCCGCCGTCGAGGTGGTCGCGGCCGATGACGATGGGGGCGGCCACGTCGCCCCGCCGCACGAGGTCGTTGAGCAGCAGGCCGGCCCGGTGGCGCTCGCCCAGGCCCAGCCAGCAGATGCGGGCGGGCAGCCCCTGGAACCGCACCCTCTCGGGCGCCAGGGCCAGCCATCGCTGCAGCCGCGCGTCGTCGGGGAAGGCAGCGGCCACGGCGGCGTCGGTGGCGGCGATGTCCGCCGGCTCGCCCGACAGGGCCACCCAGCGGAACGGGCCCTTTCCCTCGCAGAACAGCGGGCGGATGTAGGCGGGTGCGAAGCCGGGGTAGGCGAAGGCGTCGGCGAAGCCGCCCGCCAGGGCCTCGGCCCGCAGGTTGTTGCCGTAGTCGAACACCACCGCGCCGGCCCGCAGGAAGCCGACCATGGCCTCGCAGTGGGCGGCCATGGCGGCCCGGGCCCGGGCCACGTACTCGCCGGGCCGCTCGGCCCGCAGGGCGACCACCTCCTCCCGCGACAGGCCGTTGGGGACGTAGCCGTGGAGCGGGTCGTGAGCCGACGTCTGGTCGGTGACCACGTCCACCGGCGCGCCCCCGGCCAGCAGGGCGGGCACGGCGTCGGCGGCGTTGGCCACCACCCCGACCGACAGGGCCCGGCCGGCCGCCGCCGCCGACGTGGCGCGGGCCAGGGCGTCGTCGAGCGATGGGGCGACCTCGTCGAGGTACCCGCCGGCCCGCCGCCGCTCGACCCGGGCGGGGTCGACCTCCACGCACAGGGCCACGCCCCCGTTCATGGTGACGGCGAGAGGCTGGGCGCCCCCCATGCCGCCCAGGCCGGCGGTGAAGACCACCCGGCCGGCCAGCGTCCCCCCGAAGTGGCGCTCGGCCACCGCCGCCAACGTCTGGAACGTGCCCTGGAGGATGCCCTGGGTGCCGATGTAGATCCACGAGCCGGCCGTCATCTGGCCGTAGGCGGTGAGGCCCAGGGCCTCCAGGCGCCAGAATTCCTCCCACGTGGCCCACTCCGGCACGAGCAGCGAGTTGGCGATCAGCACCCGGGGCGCCATGTCGTGGGTGCGGAGGACGCCCACCGGCTTGCCCGACTGCACCAGCAGCGTCTCGTCGCCTTCGAGGGCGGTCAGGGCGGCGACGATGGCGTCGAACGCCGCCCAGCTGCGGGCCGCCTTGCCCCGGCCGCCGTAGACGACGAGATCCTCCGGGCGCTCCGCCACCTCGGGGTCGAGGTTGTTCATGAGGCAGCGCAGCGCCCCCTCCTGGGCCCAGCCCTTGCACTGCCGGTCGGGGCCGCGCCGGGCCCGCACCACCCTCACGAGATCGGCTCCGGCAGGGCGTCGAGCACCGCCCCCGTCCGCACCAGCTGCTCGGCGGCGGCCAGGTCGGGGGCGAGGAAGCGGTCGACGTCCATGCGGGGCACCACCTCCCGCAGGGCGGCGATGACGGCGGCGGTGGCGGCAGCGGGCGGGATGCCCCTCAGCTCCACCGCCTCGGCCGCGCACACCAGCTCGATGGCCGCGACCCGCATGGCGTCGGCCACCGCCGCCCGCAGCGAGCGGCAGGCGTTCCACCCCATCGACACGTGGTCCTCCTGGCCGGCGCTGGTGGAGATGGTGTCGCACGACGCGGGGGTGGCGTGCCCCCGCAGGCGGTTGACGAGGGCGGCGGCCGTGTAGTGGGCGAGCATGAAGCCGGAGTTCACCCCCGCCCGGGGGGCGAGGAAGGGTGGCAGGCCGTCGGAGCGGGCCGGGTCCAGAAGCCGGTCGATGCGGCGCTCGGCGATGGCGGCCAGGTCGGCCAGGGCGATGGTGGCGAAGTCGGCGGCGTAGGCGAGGGGCTGGCCGTGGAAGTTGCCGGTGGAGACGACTTCGCCGGTCTCGCCGAAGACCACGGGGTTGTCGGTGACCGATGCCAGCTCGACCTCGACGATCCCCCGTACCCACGCCACCACCTCGCGGGCGGCGCCGTGCACCTGGGGGGCGCAGCGCAGCGAGTAGGCGTCCTGCACGGCGTGGGGCGAGTCCCGGTGGGACGCCACGATCGGGGAGCTGGCCAGCAGGGCCCGCAGGTTGGCGGCGCTGCGGGCCTGGCCGGCGTGGGGGCGGAGGGCGGAGATGCGCTCGGCGAAGGAGGCGTCGGTTCCCCGCAGGGCCTCCACGCTGAGAGCGCACGTCACGTCGAGGGTGGGGAGGAGGACGTCGAGGTCGGCCAGGGCGAGGCACAGGTGGGCCAGCATCCCCTCCGTCCCGTTGATGAGGGCCAGCCCCTCCTTGGCCTCCAGGGCGATGGGCTCGATGCCGGCGGCGGCCAGAACCGGGCCGGCGTCCGCCCGCCGCCGGCTGGTCCCGCCCTCCTCGCCCTCGAGGACCCACCCGTTGCCCAGCAGGACGATGGCGGCGTGGGCTAGGGGGGCCAGGTCGCCCGACGCCCCCAGCGACCCCAGCTCGGGCACGGCCGGGGTGATGCCGGCGTCGAGGAGGGCGGCGATGGACCGGACCAGCTGGGGGCGTACGCCCGAACGCCCCGCCGCCAGGGTGCGGGCCTTGAGCAGCTGCATGGCCCGCACCACCTCGGCCTCCACGTCGGGGCCCATCCCGGCGGCGTGGCTCCGGACGACCGCGTACTGCACCCGGGCCGCGTCGTCGGCGCTCACCCGAGTGGTGGCCAGGGCGCCGAAGCCGGTCGTCACCCCGTAAACGGGGCGGTCGCCGGCCACCGCCGCCTCGACGGCCGCCCGCGACCCGGCCATGGCGTCGTCGAGGTCGGCGGCCAGCTCGACCGGCGCGTGGTGGCGGGCCACCGCCACCACGTCGGCCACCGACAGCGGAGTACGGCCGAGCACGACCACGCCGGCATTCTGCCCCCGGGACCCCCCGGAAGGGTCGACGGTCCGGCTCAGCCCAGCGTGAGGGTGCGGTCCACGTGGACGGCCTCGAGCAGGCGGCGGTCGTGGGTGACGAGCACGAGGGTGCCGTCGTAGGACTCCAGGGCCGACTCCAGCTGCTCGATGGCGGGCAGGTCGAGGTGGTTGGTGGGCTCGTCCAGCACGAGGCAGTTCACGCCCCTGGCCATGAGGACGGCGAGGGTGGCCCGGGTGCGCTCGCCCGGCGTGAGCGACGCCGCCGGGCGCAGGACGTGGCCGGCGCCCAGCCCGAACTTGGCCAGCAGCGAACGGGCGCCGGCCTGGCTCCCCATGCCGCTCTCGGCGGTGAAGGCGTCCAGCAGGGTGCCGTCGCCGCTCAGGCGGCTGCGGGACTGGTCGATCTCGCCCACGACCACGCTCGGCCCCAGCCACCGCTCCCCCTCGGCCAGCGGGAGGCGCCCCAGCAGGGCGGCCAGCAGGGTCGACTTACCGCTGCCGTTGGGCCCGAGGATGGCCAGCCGGTCGCCCCAGGCGATCTCCAGGTCGAGAGGGCCGAGGCGGAAGCTGCCGCGCTCGACCACCGCCCCCTCCAGGCGGGCCACCACGTCGCCGCTGCGGGCGGCGGCCGCCACCGAGAAGCGCAGGTCCCACCCCTCCCACGGCTTCTCCACGTCCTCCAGCCGGGCCAGGGCCTTCTCGGTGATGCGCACCTTGGCCGCCTGCTTCTCGGTGCGGTTGGCGAAGAACCCCTTCTGGGCCTTGTCGTGGTCCCGGGGCCGCTTCTTGGCCGTGCGCACGCCCTGCACCGCCCACTGCCGCTGCGTGCGGGCCCGGTCCTCGAGCTCCCTCCGCCTGGCGCGGTAGCCCTCGAAGGCCTCCTCGGCGTGGCGGCGAGCGGTGGCCCGCTCGGCCAGGTACGCCGCCCAACCTCCGTCGAACCAGCGGGCGGTGTGGTCGTGGTCGTCGATCTCCACCACCGACGTGATCGTTCGCTCCAGAAAGGCGCGGTCGTGGGAGACGACCACCACTCCCGCGGCCAGCCCGTCGAGGAACCGCTCCAGGCGGTCGAGGCCGTCGAAGTCCAAGTCGTTGGTGGGCTCGTCGAGGAGGAATACGTCGAACTGCGACAGCAGCACGCCCGCCATCGAGGCCCGGGCCGCCTGCCCGCCCGACAGCGTGGCCATGTCCTGCTCCAGCAGAGACAGGGGCAGCCCGAGGTCGGCCCACAGAGAACCGACGCGGCTGTCGAGATCGGCCCCGCCCAGCGCCATCCACCGCTCCAGGGCGTCGGTGTAGCGCACGTCGGCGCCGGGCGTGCCCCCGGCGACGGCCGCGGTGGCCGCGTCGAGGGCGGCGCTGGCGGCCCCGACGCCGGTGCGGCGGGCCAGGAACCCTTGGACCGTCTCGCCCGCCCCCCGCTCCGGCTCCTGTGGGAGGTAGCCCACGGTGGCGGCGGGGGGCGCCAGGGTGACCGACCCCCGGTCGAGCGGCTGCAGCCCGGCCAGGGCCCGCAGCAGCGTCGTCTTGCCCGTCCCGTTGGGCGCCACCACCCCCACCCGGTCGCCGGGGCCCACGGTGACGCCGACCCGGTCGAGCACCACCCGCTCCCCGAAGGAGACGGTCAGGTTCCGGGCGACGAGGGTGGCGGGCACCCGCCCATACTCCCCCAGCCCGACCGCGTCGGCGGGGACTTTGCAGACTCCGGCCCCGCCTTCTAAAATGAAGGCGTGCTAGTCGTAGACAACCACAGCGTCCCGGCGCGCCGCCCCCTGCGGGTGGTGCCCGACCCGCCCGCCGTCGACCTGGCCAGGGCCGAGGAGGCCGTCGTCGCCCTCCTCGAAGCCCTGGGGGCCGACCCTGCCAGCGAGCACCTACGCGACACGCCCCGGCGGGTGGCGGGGGCCTTCCACGAGCTGCTCACCCCCCATCCCTTCGACCTCACCACCTTCCCCAACGACGAGGGGTACGACGAGCTGGTGGTGGCGAGGGACATCCCCTTCACCTCGCTGTGCCAGCACCACCTCCTGCCCTTCGTCGGCGTCGCCCACGTGGCCTACCTCCCGGGTGAGCGAATCCTGGGCCTGTCCAAGCTGGCCCGGGTGGTGGAGGGGTTCTCGCGGGGGCTGCAGACCCAGGAACGTATGACCACCCAGGTGGCGGGGTGGCTGGAGGAGCACCTGCGCCCCAAGGGAGTGGGGGTGGTGGTCGAGGCCGAGCACCTCTGCATGACCCTTCGGGGCGCCAGCGCCCGGGGGGCGCGCACGACGACGTCGGCGCTTCTCGGGCTGGTGCGGGAGGACCCCAGGACGCGCCAGGAGTTCCTAGTTGCCTCGGGGGCTGCGCCCCCGACGCACGGCTGACGCCGTGCTCCCCCATCCCCGCCCGGCTCGCTGGCGCTCGCGCGGTCGGAGGCGCTTGCATCGACAACAAGTTTGTCGATCGCGTTTGGGCAAGCGCCTGGCTCTGGCTCGGGGATAGGCGTGGGCACCGACCGCCAGGCGCAGTTGGCCGCCATCGGGGCCCTCCAGGACCCGGTGCGGAGAGGGCTGTACGACTACGTCGTGTCGGCGCGCGCCGAGGTGAGCCGGGACCAGGCGGCCGAGGCGGTCGGAGTGAGCCGCTCGCTCGCCGCCTTCCACCTCGACCGGCTGGTCGATGCCGGCCTCCTGGAGGCCTCCTTCCGCCGGCTCACCGGTCGCAGCGGGCCCGGCGCGGGGCGCCCGGCCAAGCTCTACCGGCGATCGCCGTCCGAGCACGCGGTGGCGCTGCCGCCCCGCCACTACGACCTGGCTGCCGACCTGCTGGCCCAGGCGGTGGAGGAGGCCGGCGACCGCCCTGCCCGGCCCGCGGTGGCCGACGTGGCACGCCGGTTCGGGCGCAGCCTCGGCGCCGACCTCCGGGGCCGGCTCGGCCGGCGGGCCGGCCAGGAGCGGCGCCTCTCCGCCCTGGTCGAGCAGCTGGAAGACCATGGCTACGAGCCGCGCCGCGAGGGGCCGGAGGTGCGGCTCGGGAACTGCCCGTTCCACGCGCTGGCCGGCCGCCACCGCGAGCTCGTCTGCGGCATGAACCTGGCCCTGCTGGAGGGGTTCGTCGAAGCGGCCGGGCAACCCGGGCTGGAGGCCCGGTCCGATCCCCGCCCCGGCGAGTGCTGCGTCGCCCTCGCCGTCACGGGCCGGGAGGCCTGATCGCCGGCCGCCGGCGGGCCCGGCGTCAGCTGGCGAAGCGGTAGCCGAGGCCGCGGGCGGTGAGGATGTGGCGCGGGTGGGCGGGATCGGGCTCGATCTTGGTGCGGAGGCGCCGGATGTGGACGTCGACGAGGCGACCGTCGCCGAAGTAGTCGTAGTCCCACACCCGGTCGAGGAGGACCTCCCGGCTCAGCACCCGGCCCGGGTGCTGAGCGAGCTCGCACAGCAGCCGGAACTCGGTCTTGGTGAGCGTCACCTCCTCACCGCCGACCCTCACCACCCCGGCGTCGGGGTACAGCTCGACGTTGCCGAAGGCCAGCCGCCCCGGGGGGTCGTCGGCCCGGGCCACCCGCCGCAGCAGGGCCCGCAGGCGCGCCGACAGCTCCTTGCCCACCACCGGCTTGACCACGTAGTCGTCGGCTCCCGCCTCCAGCCCGGCCACCACGTCGTGGCTGTCGGAGCGGGCGGTGAGGATGAGGATGGGCACGCTGCTGGTGGCCCGCAGCTGCCGGCACAGCTCGAACCCGTCCATGCCCGGGAGCATGAGGTCGACCACCACCACGTCGGCTTCGTGGTCGCGCAGCAGTTCGAGGGCGTCCTCGGCCGACTCCGCCTCGTCCACGGCGTTGCCCTCGTCCTCCAGGAACAGCGCGAGGGACCTGCGGATGCGGTTGTCGTCCTCCACCAGAAGGATGTTCGCTCCCACGGCACCCCATTCTGCCCTGGCGGGGGAGCTGTCCGACACTTGCCGTGCCGGCGTAACCGGTTCGCAACGCGAGGGGACGATCCTCGTTCCATGGCCATAGTGAGCGATCCAAGACCCGACGTGCGGGCGTGCGGGCACGAACCGATCGAAGCCCAGCCGGAGAGCTTCGACTACCAGCTGACCGCTACCGACCACGTCATCGGCGCCCTCTACTTCAGCGCCGACCACGGCATGCACTACCGGGTCCAGGCCCGGGCGACCATCTGGGACCACGCCCCTGGGCTGGCCGTGTCGCTGGTGTGGGAGAACGGCAACCGGACCTTGACCAGCCGCGAACGAGGCCGGGACCGGCGCTGCCGTCCCGTCAGCGAGGCCGCTCGGGGGCGGTGACCGAGGGGCCGCAGTCGATGCGGTCGATCGCCACGTCGACGTTGCGGGCCCCCAGGTCCCGGAGAGCCTCCGCGAACTGCAGCTCGGCGGCCCGGGGGTTGATGTCCCGCTCGTCGACGATCTCGTTGCAGATGGTCAGCGACACGCGGGCGTCGGTGGCGCCGTCGATGGCGGGGCCGAGGTCGACGGTGTCGCGGGCCAAGAGGGCGATCGTGAAGGCGACGACCGTCACCAGGACGAGGAGGGCGCCGAGCCAGACCGGCATCCGGGCCCGTAGCACGCGGCCGACCCCCCCGCCCGGGGCGCCGGTCCTCCCGCCGTCCTCCGGCGGCCCCTGCTCGTGGGCGTCGCCATCGTGGTCGTTCGCCACCGGGCCTCCTTTCCCGCCGTCGCTCAGCCCGCCCGGAAGATCCGGGCGAACCTCCCAGTCTTCTCCGACGAATCAGTCCCCTCCGACGAAGAACAGCCAGTCGCCTGAGGCGGTGATGCCGATCCGCAGCCCGGCGTAGCTGCCGAAGGCGGCGAACTGGGCGAGGTCGTCATCGGAGTACACCGAGCCTAGGGCCCGGCGGGCCTCGGCCGGGACCTCCTCCCAGGTCTCGTAGGCGAACGCCGACGGCCAGACGTACTGGGCGCTGCCCGCTCCGTCACGAGTGCCGAAGGGCGTGCTCAGGAGCTGGACCAGGTGGCGCAGCACGGGCCGGCCGTCGGCCTCTGCGGTCCGCCAGTAGGCGGCGGGGTCGCCCCGGTCGCCGAAGCTGTACGTGAACTGAGGGGACGGGCCCTCGAGGGCCAGGGCGGCGAGGGCGGCGTAGTCGCAGGCCAGGGCGGCACCGGCGATGTCGGCCCGCATGCGGGCCACCGGCTCAGGCAGGCCCGGCTGCTGCGGGGGGCGGTCCGCGCCGGCGGCTGAGCAGCGGGCCTCGTTTCCGGGCGGGAGGAGGTCGAGGGCGGCCATCATCCGGTCGAGCACGCGGGTGTTGGAGTCGAACGTGCCGGCTGCCGCCACCCCGGTCGTGGTGGCGACGAGGGTGGAGCCCCCGTGCTCGACGAACCAGCTCACCGCCCTGGTGCCCCGGTCGAGTAGGCCCGAGCCGGTGGCCCGGGTCTCCAGGCGGACGGCCCGGCTGCCGCTCACCTGGGCCTGCCGGCGGTCGACGACGGTGACCGTGAGCCCGCCGCTCTCGGGCGGCACGGCGTCGTCGAAGCGCTGCGGGATGGGCGAGATGCTGATGGCGATGCCGGTGGCCTCTCCCGCCTCCGGGAGGGTGAACGGCTCCGGGTGGAAGAACCGGCACGGCGCGGGCCGATCGGGCGCGTTCACGAACCACGTGCCCGGATAGGAGACCCGGTAGGCGGGCGCCACGCACTCCTTGAAGGTGGCGCCGTCCCCCGCCGGCGGGGCGGTGGGCGCGGCCGGCTCCGTCGGGCCGTCGCCACCACCGGCGCAGGCGGCCGCCACCAGGGCCACCGCCACCGCGACCAGGACGACGCGACCCCTGCGGGGCGCCCCCGCCGCGCCCCGGGTGGTTCGAGCGCCCCCGATCGGTCTCAGCGCGCCTCCTTCCGGGCTTCGTTCCCCCCACCTTTTCCCCCCACCTTGCCCGACATGTGTTGCGGTCGGGTGACGGATGAGCCACGATCTTCCCGCTGGCCGCGCCCTTCGTCATCTGCTCGCTGCTCGGGCGCAGCCCGTCCGTAACAGAACGGCGTCATGCTGGAAGGCACGTGTCTCCACTACAGCTCGATCAGGGGCGGGTCGACGGCTCCGTCACCCTCGCGGTGGGCGGTGAGCTGGACGCCTCCAACGCCGTGCTGCTGCGGGAGGCCCTGGAGGCGGTGGCCGACGAGGCCGCCGTCGTGATCGACCTGCGCGACGTTCCGTTCATGGACTCCGCCGGCCTCGGCGCCCTCGTCGGCGGGATCCGCCGCCTGCGGGTACGGGGGGCGGCGGTGGCGCTGTGCGTCCGGCGGGGTGCGGTGCAGCGCCTGCTGGCCGCCACCGGCTTCGAGGGCATCGTGCCCACCTTCCGCTCCCTCGAGGAGGCCCGGGCCTCGGTGACGGGCCTCGAGGGCGGCACCCAGAGGGTCACCGCCTAGGGGCGGCTCCGCCCCCCCGGCTGCTCAGCGGCTCAGCCGCCGGCCGCCGCCGCCATCAGGGCGTCCAACGCCCCCTCGTCGGTGGCCACGTGCATGCGGCCATCCTCCCGCCGGATGTCGAGGACCGGGCAGAACCACGACGACCCGGCGGCGAAGAAGTGGGGCGATCCCACCACGCCCCGGCGCCGGCCCTCCTGCCAGTCGGCGCGGACGGCGTGGTGGTGGCGGCTCTCGGGCGCCCCCAGCCCGTGATCGGCGGCGACGGCGGCGACCACCTCGGGGTCGGCGACGTCGCGGCCCTCCTCGAAGAGGGCGTGGCGCAGGGCCAGGCTCACCCTCTCGCCGGTCTCGACGCCGCGCTCGTAGGCGGCGGCGGCCAGGGCGAGGGCGGGCAGCGACGTGGCCGGGAAGCGGGAGCGGTCGAAGCCGGCGAAGGCGTCGGGGACGGCGCCGTGGCGTAGCGCCTCGATCTCCTCGGCGACGAGGTCGGGGTCGAGGGGAGCGCCGTTGACCAGCTCCAGGGGCCATGCCCGCAGGCGGAGCGGCAACCGGGCCGAGGCGGCGCCCCGGCGGGCGACGAGGAGGCGGAGACCGGCGTGGGTGAAGGGGCAGCACACGTCGGCGAAGACCTCGATCATGGCGAGTATCCTGCGACGGTCGACGCTGCAGCGCCACCCGGCCTCCGGACATGACCGCGCTTCCCGAACGGCACGAGCCGCCGGCCGTCGAGGAAGCCCCCGGCGAGGGCGGAGCGGCCGCCGGCGCCGACATGCCCCGCTGGGTCCCACGCGCCATCGTCCTGTTCTTCGCCGGCGTCGCCGGCTTCCTGCTGGCGTGGTGGCTGGTCATGGAGCTGCGGGCGCTGCTCATCGTCCTGCTGGTCTCGCTGTTCCTCTCCTTCGCCATCGAGCCGGCGGTGAACTGGCTGGCCGCCCGGGGGTGGCGGCGGGGCACGGCCACGTCGCTGATCTTCCTGGCGCTGACGGTCGTGGTCGTGCTGTTCGTCTTCTCCATCGGCACGGTGCTGGTGCGCGAGCTGACCCACTTCGTCGAGTCGGCGCCCGGGTACCTCCAGGAGCTGGTGGGCTGGGTGAACCGGCGCTTCGGCACCGAGATCTCCACCGAGCAGCTGGCCGAGGAGCTCACCCGGGCCGAGGGCCCCCTGCGCGATCTGGCCACCCGTGCCGCCGAGAACGCAGTCGGCCTGAGCGTCACGGTGTTGGGCGGCGTCTTCCAGCTGTTCACCGTGGCCCTGTTCACCTGGTACCTGGTCGCCGACGGGCCCCGCCTGCGCCGGGTGATCCTGTCGGCCATGCCCCCCGGTCGCCAGCAGCACGTGCTGCGCACCTGGGAGATCGCCATCGACAAGACCGGGGGCTACATCTACTCCCGGGTGCTGCTGGCGGCCATCTCGGCGTTGGCCACGTGGATCGCCCTCAGCCTCATCGGCGTGCCCTACCCGGTGCCGCTGGCTCTGTGGGTGGGCGCGGTGTCGCAGTTCGTGCCGGTGGTCGGGACCTACCTGGCGGGCGCCATGCCCGTGCTCGTGGCCCTGCTCAACGAGCCCGTCGAGGGGGTGCTCGTGCTCGTCTACATCGTCGTCTACCAGCAGATCGAGAACTACGTGCTGGCCCCGCGGGTGACGGCCCGCACCATGGAGCTGCACCCGGCGGTGGCGTTCGGGACGGTGCTGGCGGGGGCGGCCCTGCTCGGGCCCATCGGGGCGGTCCTGGCGCTGCCGGCGGCCGCCATCCTGCAGGCCTTCGGGTCCACGCTGATCGACCGCCACGAGGTGCTGGAGTCGGCGCTCACGTCCGACCCCGTGCGCCGCCCGAGCCGGCGGCGGCAGAGGAAGGCGCCGGCCGGCGAGGAGGCGGAACCGCCCTCCCCGGGGTAGGGCCGGAGGCGTCCGGGTAGGTGTGAGCCGTGAGCTCCCCGTGAGCGCCTCCGTGCTGGCCCAGGCGGCGGACGATGTGCAGCAGCTGCAGGACTCGGCTGCCGGCGCGTGGCAGACCTTCGTCGACGCCCTGCCCCGCGTCGGTATAGCCCTCGTCGCTCTCACGGTGTTCGTGGTGTTGGGGCGGGCCCTGCGGCCGTTCGTGCGGCGGCGGCTGGTGCGCCGGCGCACCCCCAGCTTCGCCCGGGTCTTTGCCCGCCTGACCTCGTCGGCGATGACGGTGGCGGGGGTGCTCCTCGCCCTCACGATCGTCTTCCCGTCGGTGCGCCCGGTCGACGTGCTCACGGGCGCCGGCGTCCTCACCATCGCCGCCGGCTTCGCCTTCCAGGACATCCTCCAGAACATGCTGGCCGGCATCCTGCTGCTGTTCCGCCAGCCCTTCCGGGGCGGTGACCAGATCAAGGTCGGCGACGTGACGGGGACGGTCGAGGAGATCAACATCCGCGAGACGGTCATCACCACCTTCGACGGGCGGCGCATCCTGGTCCCCAACGCCAAGGTCTACACCGACGTGATCCACGTCCAGACGGCCCATCTCACCATCCGGTCGAGCTTCGTGGTGGGCATCGCCTACGGCTCAGACATGGGGCGAGCCCGGCGGGTGGCGTCGGAGGCGGTGGCGGCCGTCCCCGGCGTGGTGGCGGATCCGCCGCCTGAGGCCTTGTTCGTAGAGCTGGGGCGATCGACGGTCAACCTCGATGTGCGCTTCTGGTGCGACGCGCACCAGCTCGAGATGCGCCGCGTCCTCGACCGGGCCATCGAGGCGGTGAAGACGGGGTTCGACGACAACGGCATCGAGATGCCGACCGAGATCGTGACCGTCCGACCCGCCTTCTCGAGCTGACCGGTCGGCAGCGCGCGCCTACCGCCCGGGGCGGTTGCGGAAGGCGTAGCCCTGGGCCACGGACACCACGCCGTTGACGACGAAGCTGAACAGCCCCGCCACCAGGATGAGCCCGTACACCTGGCCCGAGAGGTAGTTCCGCTGGGCGGTGGCGATGAGGGCCCCGATGCCGTCGATGCGGGTCACGATCTCGACGAGGAGGGTGATGACCAGGGCGACGGGAGCGGCCACCCGCACGCCGAGGAAGATCGACGGGAGCAGCGCCGGCAGCACGCACTTGCGGGAGCGGTCGAAGCGGTTGAGGCGCAGGCAGCGAGCGGTGTCGAGCAGCACGGGGTCGAGCGAGCGCACTCCGGTGCGGGTGTTGAGCAGCACCGACCAGATGGCGGCGAAGGTCACCACCGCCACCTTCATGGTCGTCTCGTAGCCGATGAGCAGGGCGGCGATGGGGACCACGGCGGCGGGCGGCATGGCCCGGGCGAACTCGAGGGTGGGGCTCAGCGCCCGGTCGACCGTCCGGGAGGCCCCCACCACCAGCCCCAGCAGGGTCCCCAGCACGGTGGCGGCGGCGAGGGAGACGGCGAAGGTGGACAGCGTCTGCACGGCGGCCGGCCACAGCAGGCCGCGCTCCCAGAGGTCGGCCAGCCCCTGGGCCCACCGCGACGGAGGAGGGAAGTAGGGGGAGTCCTCGCGCCCCGCCAGCTGCCACAGGGCGAGGGCGGCGCCGAGGGGGAGCAGCCCGCGCAGCGGGGGGAAGGCCGACGCCCACCGGGCCCGCGGCTGGCTCCGGCGCGCCCCCGGAGGCCGGACGTCGCCCGCCCCCGCGGTGTCGTGCGCGCCGGGGAGCTCGACCGTCGCCATCAGGTGACGTCGGCGGGACCGGCGGCCAGGGCGGGGAAGGCCCGGGTCGAGGCGTAGCGGAGCGCCCCGTTCAGGGACACTCCCAGGGCGCCGATCGTGAACACGTAGGCGAACATCTGCTCCGGTTGCAACGCCTGCTGGGCCCGGATGAGGGCGTTGCCGAGCCCGGCGGGGTTCCCGATCATCTGGGCGACGACGGCCAGCACGAGCGACAGCGAGAGGGCCAGGCGCAGCCCCACGATCACCGAGGGAAGGGCGGCGGGGAGGATCAGGCTGCGCACCACCCGGAGCCTCGACATCCGCAGCATCCGGCCCACGTCGAGCAGCTCGGGGCGAACGCTGCGCACCCCGTCGATGGTGTTGACGAGCACCGTCCACGCCCCGACGTAGACGATCAGGGTGAGCTCCATCCGCAGCGAGAAGCCGAAGACCAGCAGGGCCACCGGCACCAGCGAGATGGGGGGGATCGCCCGCATGACCTCGATGCTGGCCATCGAGTAGCGCCACGCCCGCTGGGAGAGGCCCAGCCACACCCCCAGGGCGACGCCGGCGCAGGCGCCGATCACCCACCCCACGATCGTGGACCGGAGCGTGTGCAGCAGCGGCGGTAACAGGTCGCCGGAGGCGGCCAGCGACGCCAACGCCGCCGCGATCCCCGATGGCGCGGGGAGGAAGTCGAACTCGACGACGCCGCCGCGCACGAGGAGCTCCCAGAAGCCCACCAGGACGGCCATGGTGGCCAACCCGAGGGCGTTGAACCGCCGCCGCCTCGTCGGTGCGCTCACCTATCGCTGACGATCGCGTCGTAGACCCGCCGCCGCAGCTGGAGGAACTCCGGCAGCTCCTTGGTCGCCAGCTGGTCCCGCGGCCGGGGCAGGTCGACGGTGATCTCGTCGGAGATGGTGGCGGGGCTGCCGGAGAGGACGAGGATGCGGTCGCTGAGGTACACCGCCTCGTCGATGTCGTGGGTGACGAAGGCCACAGTGGGCTCCCGCTCCCTGTGCACCCGCTGCAGCTCGTCCTGCAGCGACGTCTTGGTCATGGCGTCGAGAGCGCCGAAGGGCTCGTCCATCAGCAGCAGGCACGCGTCCATGGCCAGGCCGCGGGCCAGCTGCACCCGCTGCTGCATCCC
>DATLGZ010000408.1:0-2868 GCA_035540235.1 Acidimicrobiales bacterium
CTGGGCCGGTGGGACGACAGCGTGGCCCACGGCGACCAGGCCGCCTCCCTGGCCGAGGACTCCGACCAGGCCTGGCTGCTGGGCGGGACCCACTCCGTGGTCGTGTTCCCCCTCGCCTCGCGGGGGCACTTCGAGCTGGCCCCAGCGCCGCAGGGCGGTGGTGGCGGCGAGAAGGTCGAGGCGAGCCCCCTCGGGGTCGTCGGTCCACAGGCGCAGGATGCCCCGCCCGCTGAGGGCGTCCACCGTGGCCGGGTCGTCGCCGGGTGGGCGCTCGGGAAGAGAGGCCACCAGAGCGCGCGCCTCGGCCGCCCGGCCCGCGTTGGTGAGGCCGGCCAGGAGGCGGCTGAGGGCGGCCACCGCCGGCCCCTCGCCCGGGCAGGCGGCCAGGGCCCGCCGGGCCCAGTCGGCGGCCACCCCGCCCCGCCCCTGGATCAGGCACAGCTGGGCCAGCTGGGCGGCGGCGTGGCCCGCCTCCGGGCCCCGCCGGGCCCCTTCCCACGCCGCCGACAGGCGGCCCTCGGCCTCCTCCAGCCGCCCCCCCAGGAGGGCGAGGTGGCCGAGCACCAGGTCCCGCCCCGGGCTGTCGGGCAGGTCTCGCAGCTCGGAGGCGTGGGCGGCCGCCTCGGCCGCGTCGCCGGCCAGGACCAGCAGGCGCGTCGCCTCGAGCAGCCGCCGCTCGCGGTCAGCCGGCCGGGGCGACAGGCGGGCCGCCGCCAGCAGGTGCTGGCCGGCGGCGGACACCGCGCCGGAGGCCGCCTCGGCGCCGGCCCTGGTCTCCAGCTCGGCGGCCAGGACGGGGTCCTCGACGAGGGCGGCGGCGACCCGGTGGTCGAGGCTGGCCGCTCCTGACGTGTGGGCCGCGGCACGAGCGTGCAGCGCGGAACGCTCGGCCGGAGACAGGTCGTCGTACACCGCCGCCCGCACCAGGGGGTGCGGGAAGCCCACCTCCCAGGACCCCGACCGGTGAGCCGCCTCCAGCAGCCCGCAGCCCGTCGCCTCGTCGAGGGCGGGGCCGGGCCGCTCCACCCCTGCCACCCGGGCCGCCAGCCCGAGCGGGCTGCGCCGTCCCAGCACGGCCGCCGCCGTCACCAGGCGGCGGGCCGCCTCCCCGACCACCGCCAGCCGCCCGACCACCAGGCTGGAGTAGGCCCGGGGCGCGGGCAGCGGGCCCGGTCCCCGCAGCGCGTCGGGGCCCAGCTCGTCGAGCAAGGCCCGCACGTGCAGCGGGTTGCCGCCGGTGTGCTCGACGAGGCGGTCCAGGCTGCGGCGGGGAAGGCCCGCCACCCCGAGGCCGGCCGCCAGCTTCCCCACGTCGGCGACGTCGAAGCCGCTCAGCTCTATGCGCGCCCCGCCCCCCTCGTCGACCAACCGGGTCAGCCCGGCCGGCAGGGCCGCCCCTGGACGCCCGACCACCAGGGCCATGACGGCGTCGGCCCGCAGGCGGCGCAGGGCGAAGGCGAGGGCGGCCAGGGACGCCCCGTCCGCCCAGTGGGCGTCGTCGACGGCCACCAGCACCGGCCCACCGCCCTGGAGGCTGCCCAGCAGCTGGACCAGCCCGGTCCCGACCGACCAGGGCTCGGCGGCAGGGCCGCGGCCGGCGGCCGACAGGTAGTCGGGCAGCCCCGAGACCCCCGCTGCCAGCTGGTCGACGAGCCCGTAGGGCAGGCGGGTCTCGGCCTCGTCGCCCCCGGCCCGCAGCACGCGCACCCCGTTGGCGCCGGCGAGGAAGCGCCGCAGGAGGCTCGTCTTGCCCATGCCCGCCCTGCCCTCCACGAGCACGACCCGGGGCACGCCCCGGCGCGCCGACTCGAGCTCCTCGTGCAGCTGGGCGAGCTCCGCGGTGCGGCCTACGAACAGCTCCCCCGCCCGGTCGGTCACCTCAAAAACGTCCCCGTCGTCACTCTCCCCAGTCGAGCGGCGCCACCGTAGCTCCCGGCCGACCGGGGCTGGTCGGGCGGCGCAGCCGCCTAGCGCAACGAGTCCGCGATCAGGCGCATGTCGTCGATGGTGGTGCGGGGGTTGACCACGCAGAGGCGGAGCATGGGCTCGCCCCCGTGGGAGGACGGCACCACGAATGCCTCCCCGGCCGCCATCATGCGGTCCGACCAGGCCACGTAGTCCTCCCCCGACCAGCCGGTGCGGCGGAAGGCGACCACCGACAGCTCGGGCTCGGCCACCAGCTCCAGGTGGTCGCTGGCCCGCACGAGGTCGGCCGTCTCCCGAGCCAGGGCCAGGCAGGCCTCCACCGCCTCCGTGTAGGCGTCGGTGCCGTGGGCGGCGAGCGAGAACCAGAAGGGCAGGCCCCGGGCCCGGCGGGTGAGGTGGACGGCGTAGTCGGAGGGGTTCCAGGCGTCGCCGTAGAGGACGTCGAGGTAGGCGGCGTGCTGGACGTGGGCGGCCCGGCCCAGGACCGGGTTGCGGTAGAGCAGGGCGCACACGTCGAAGGGGGCGAACAACCACTTGTGGGGGTCGACCACCAGGGAGTCGGCGTGCTCGATCCCCGCGAAGCGCCAGCGGGCCGACGGGGCGACCAGGGCGGCGCCGCCGTAAGCGGCGTCGACGTGCAGCCACACGTCCGCCTCCTGGCAGGCGGCCGCCACCCCCTCGAGGTCGTCGACCAGCCCGAGGTTGGTGGTGCCGGCCGTGGCCACCACCGCCGCCACCCGCTCGGCCTCCCCGGCCAGGGCGGGCCGCAGCGCCTCACCGGTCAGGCGGTCGCCGGCCACCACGATCAGGTCGGCGTCCATGACGTCGGCGGCGGCCGCCACCGAGGAGTGGGTGCCGTCGCACACCACGACGGCCCAGCGGGCGGGCCGGGGCCGGCCGTCGGCGGCCAGGGCGGCGGCCGCCGCGTTGCGCGCCGCCACC
>DATLGZ010000409.1:0-2118 GCA_035540235.1 Acidimicrobiales bacterium
AGTCGGTGGCGGCCGACGCCGAGGCGGTGGCCGCCGCCCTGGCCCGCGCCCTCGGCGGCGACGGCGGCAGCGACGGTGGCAGCGACGGCGGCGAGGGCGGCGGGGACGGCGGCCGGCTCGTCGTCGAGCACCTTCTCGGCCTGGCCCGCCGGGAGGGAGCCGGGTGATCACCCACCTGGCCCTGAAGAACTGGCGGGCCTACCGCAGCCTCGATCTGGCCCGTAGGGACCGGGCCGGGTGATCACCCACCTGGCCCTGGAGAACTGGCGGGCCTACCGCAGCCTCGATCTGGCCGTGGAGGCGGGCACCACCTTCCTCGTCGCCCCCAACGGCGTGGGCAAGAGCTCGGTGCTGGAGGCGGTGCGGTGGGCGCTGGGCGGCGGTCACGTCGAGACCCGCCCCTCGATGGTCCGCAAGGGCCACACCACGGCCACGGTGGCGGTCACCGTCTCCCTGCCGGCGGGCCCCCTCGTAGTGACCCGCACGCTGTCGGTGGCGCGGGCCCGGCCGGTGGCGACCACGACCGCCACCCTGGCCGGCGCCGCCGTCGACGAGGCCCACGCCTACCGCCTGCTGGAGGAGTCGTGGACGGCCGACGCCCGCTTCGTCTCCCGCACCGCCTTCCTCACCGAGGACCTGCGCCGCGACAGCGACGACCCCAACCTGCGCGCCCACCTGTGCCGGGCCTACTCCCTCGACGACCTCCAGCGGGCCATCGCTGAGATCGAGCCGGTGCTGGCGGCCCTCTCCAAGTCGCTCAAGGCGTCGAGGGCGGAGCTGTCGGGCACCCGCGACCAGCTGGCGGCGGCCGGCGCCGAGGCGGCCCGCTTCGGCGCCGAGCTGGACCGGGCCCGGGACGTGGTCGAGGCGGCCCGCGCCGCCCACGCCGAGATCCGCACCGCTCTGGAGGAGGCCCGCGCCGCCGCCGCCCGCCACGCCGCCGCCCAGGCCTGGCGCGAGGGCCGGGACCGCCTGCTGGCCCAGGCCGCCCCGGTGGCCCCCGACGCGGTGGCGGCGGCCACGGCCGGCCCCGCCAGCGAGCCGCTCGACGTGGCCCTGGCCGCGGTCGAGTCCCGCCTGGGGGCAGAGGTGGAGGCCCTCCGCGCCGACCAAGCCACCCTGCGAGCCAGGCTGGAGGCGGCCGAGACCGCCCTCGCCGCCCTCCACGAGGCGGGGGCCGCCTGCCCCGTGTGCCTGCGGGAGCTCGACGACGCCAGCCGGGCCCGGGCCGAGGACGCCCACCGCCTCGCCCTCGAGAACGCCGCCGACCACCTGGCCCGCCTCGACGAGGCCCGCGCGCCCGCCGCGCTCGACGGGGTCCGCCGCCTGGCCCGGGAGGCGGCGGCCCTGGGCCCCCCGCCCGAGGACGGCGGCCCCGCCGACCTCGACGCCCTGGTGGCAGCCGAGGCTCAGGCCGTGGCCGTGCTCGAGGCCGCCGCCGCCGGCCTACGGGAGGCCGAGCTCAACCACGCCGCCGCCGAGGAGCGGGTGGAGGCCGTCCGGGCCGACCTGGCGGCAGCCGACGCCCTCACCGAGCAGTACCGGGCCGAGGCCATCCTGGAGGCGGGCAGGGCCGCCCTCCACAACACCGTCACCGCCGTGCTGGGCCGCCAGTTGGAGCCGCTGGCGGCCGAGGTCAACCGCCGGTGGGAGGCCGTGTTCCCCGACCGCCCCAACCTCCACCTCACGCCCGACGGGACGATGACCCGCGCCATCGACGACGCCCACCTCGAGTTCGGGGCGTTCAGCGCGGGCGAGCAGACGGTGGCCAAGCTCATGATGCGCCTGACCACCCTCCTGTCGACGACCACGGTGCCGTTCTGCTGGATCGACGAGCCCCTCGAGCACCTCGACCCCTCGTCGCGCCAGCTGGTGGCCAGCACCCTGGCCCACCTGACCGGCCCGCCCCCCCTGCGTGGCCCGAACGCCGTGACCGGCCTGCGTGGCCCGAACGCCGTGACCGGCCTGCGTGGCCCCAAGGCGGCGGCCCTCGCCGTGGTGCTGGCCCTGGCCGCCTCGGCGTGCGCCGCGTCCGACGGCCCCACGGGTGCGCCGGCGGGGATCCTCCGCATCGGGCTGGAGCGGCCGCAGTCGCTCGACCCGGCCAAGGCCCAGTAC